>JANQUX010000019.1 GCA_030730545.1 Maribacter sp.
CCGTTACTTTGGTGCTTAATCCCCGGGTAGACAGGATCAGCGTACACTCCGAATCCCTGACTCTTTATTCCCTTTTCTACAGGCCAAATCAGTTTTCCTTTATTGGCAGAAAAGTTATTGGCAATAACGGTCGCTTCGGGAGTTAGTACGAACTTACTTGAATTTTTAGTAGTACTACCCGATTTTTTATTCGAGGCCGCAATTGCACTTCTAATCAGATTTTCAATTTGCTGATCTATCTTTCTAGCTTCTTTCTTTTTCGTATCAATTGCACTGGCATACTTACTCTCGTTCTTACGAATAGTACCTAACAATGCTTTTTGAGTCTGTATTTCACCGAATAATTGATCTTTCGCCTTTTTATTCTGAGCCAATAAAACCTCTTTTACTTTTCGCTCTTCGTTCAAATCTGAATTTAAACGTGAAAGCTCTTCTGTTTTGGTCAATATCTGAGCTCCCTGCTCTTTTCTATAGTCTGTATACTGCTTCATATATTGAAGCCTTTTAAACGCTTGAAAGAAGCTCTCCGAAGACAACAAGAACATTAATCTATTTTGTTTCGATTTATTCTGATATGATTTCTGAATCATTTTCGCGTACTCGTCTTTTACCTCTTGCAGCTCGTTCTTTAGCTTACCTATATTTCTAATATTGGTATTGATCTGCCTGTTCAATAAGTTCGATTGCTGATTGGTAACTCGTATAAGTTGCTGGCGTACTGTAATTTTTTTATCTAACGCCTCCATTTGATCCAAGACATTACCTTTCTCTTTTTTCTCGGCAAAAAGCAGGCGGTTAATATTACGTATTTCTGACTGAAGTTGCTCACGCTTTTCCTCTAATGCTTTTTGCTCACTCGTTTGTGAAAATATAGACACAGAGGTGAACAGCACTACTAAAAAAAGACAATATCTTATTTTGAACAACATATGTTTACAGTTCAATTTCTTTAAAACCTTTAGGTATGGAATATGGGAAATTTACAGGACTATTTAATTCTAAATTCTTGAATTCTAGTTCTATGGTATTCACTTTGTCCTTACTAATTGCTCTTATCAATATTTCGTTTGGCAGAATTTCTTTATCTAAACTCTGGTAATTTTTATAGGTAATTTCTAACAGACGCTTCTCTTGAGGTTGAGAGATCTGCTGCAAATCCATCTTATAATTTTTAGGTTCGATTCTGAATAACATTTTATACAACGATGCTTGCAATTTTGGCGTAAGTCGATATGCTTCTTCAGAAATATCGATATCATATTTTTCTTTTCTTAAGTCTACTATTGCTTGCCCAGTTAGTAGGTTCTGTAAAATTGAAAAATCTACTTCGGTACCCAATAAATTACTTAGATAAGAAAAATCGCCGTCAAAATATTCGTTCTCCAATTTATTATAAAAAGACACTCTATCAGGCGTAATATATGCCTTTACAATACCTAGAGGTGCACTCATCCAAATGGCTTTGTCTTTTTCCATTCGTAAGCTTACTGAAACACTCTGAGAAGATTCACCATCTGAATAGGCTATTTTAACCCTACCAGCTAATGTCTTAAAACCCGCTTCGTTTTGATAGTGCGCTTTTATAACCGACTTAGATGTCATTTTTTCATCTACGGTACCACCAGTAATTACTTTAGTGCTCTTACAAGAAGCCATTAATGCAATCATCATAATTACAATGGCCTGCCTTGATTTCATCATATTCAAAAACTTCATCATCTAAAATCCTTATTTAATTTTACTAAGGTACATATTTGCCTTCGAGGTATTATTGGTCGCCATATATGAGGTAGCCAATTCTTTATAGATATTATTCTCAAGCGGAATGTCATCTATAACGTAGTCTAATGCCGTCTCTAAAATATCGATAGCATCAATATATTTGTTTAACAGATTCAAAGCGGCACCTTGGGCGTAATAAAAATATGGCTGAGATGGAAAACGTTCTATTGCATCTTCTGTCAAACGCAATAATTCATCATGATTGCCAGCTGAAGCTAATAAACCCTCTATTTTTACTTTATACCCATCAATACTGCTTAAATCAGTAGTATTCTCTGCTTTTCTAGATAGAATAACTGTCGCTGGCTTTTCTTGTTGTTTAGCGATTGAATCTGTTATCTTATGCTCTAGGTATTGATATTTTTTAGAAGTTTTTACGCCCTTTAAAATAGATTTTGCAGTTACATAATCTTCTTTTAGAAAATAAATTTCAGCTAAATTACCCCGAAGCACAACGTTGTCCCAAGGTAGCTCTTCTTTCACCTCTTCTAATACAGATTTTCTAGCATCGACAACATCTACCAAGGTTTCTGCGTACCAGTAATTTTCTGGTTCACCGTTAAGCGCCTCTACCGCATATTCTTGAGCAACTACAAATTGCTTATCATATAAATGAAATTTAGCCAACTCAAAAGAGACGACCGTATTTTGTGGTTGTAGACGTTTACATTCTAAGAAGTAAGTTATAGCTCGGTCATAATTTCGTATGCCCATTTGCTTTAACCCTTCGAAAAAATTCTCTTGAAAAGTATCTGAGTATTCCTCTAAAAAGACCTCTGCGCTTTGTTCTACATCCAATTCTTGATTTTCTTGGGCATAAGATTGCATGGGCGTGTTACAAACACCGACAAGCAAGCCTATTAAAATCAAGTTTTTCATATCTCTAGTAACAGAAATTACTTTACACCAGTACTACCAAATCCGCCTTCGCCTCTAACGGTTTCAGACAAGCTGTCGACAACACTCCACTCTGCACGTTCATGTTTTGCAATGACCATTTGAGCAATACGTTCTCCATTTTCAACGATAAAATCTTCACTACCAAGATTTATCAATATCACCCCGACTTCGCCTCTATAATCAGCATCAATTGTACCAGGAGCATTAAGTACAGTTACTCCTTTTTTAGCAGCAAGACCACTTCTAGGTCGAACCTGCGCTTCAATACCTACAGGTAATTCAATGAAAAGACCAGTTGGTATAATAGCTCTACCTAAAGGTTGTAATGTAACAGCTTCGGTTAGATTCGCTCTTAGATCCATCCCAGCAGATGCATTTGTTTCGTAATGCGGCAAATCGTGATTCGATTTATTAATTATTTTTATGTTCATCTATTTAAATATAATTTTTTAAGATTCTCAAATTCTAGTTTATACACTAAACCTAAGAACACAATTAACAACGGTATACCCACAAAGAGGTTTCTATCAAATATGTAAAATGAAAGAATAGAAAACAAGATGGAGATTACTAAATAAAAACTAATTTTTCTGAAGTTATACGGAATAGGATAATACATCTGTCCGAAATAAAACGAAAGCAGCATCATGGTACCATAAGCCAATAAAGTAGCTACAGCAGATGCCATATACCCAAAATGAGGAATGAAAATCAAGTTTACGATTATGGTCAAAACAGCACCTATTAATGAAATATAAGCCCCGAATTTTGTTCGGTCGGTTACCTTATACCAAACGGAAAGATTATGGTAAATACCCAAGAAGAAAGCTGCCAATAAAATTAATGGAACTACAGGCATAGCTTCCCAATAGGCTTCATCACGAACAAAAAGTACTTTTAGCACGTCAGAAAACACAACCACTGCCAACAATATAATACTGCCTAGTACAACAAAGTAGTTGGTTATTTGAGCGTATGCTTTCTGCGGATTTTTGGTGTCTGAATGGCTAAAAAAGAATGGTTCTATACCCATTCTAAAGGCTGTTGCGAATAGCGTCATAAATACGGAAAGCTTCACACAAGCACCATACTTACCCACTTCATCACTAGCGATTTCTACAGGTAAAATCTTCTCGAGCAAAATTTTATCAAGCACCTCATTTACGGTAAATGCAATACCTGCAACCATTACCGGCATGGCATATTTTAGCATTCTTTTCCAAATATCCATATCAAAAATATATGGTCTTCGCAGATATACTCTCAACATTAATATTAATGTAACTGCACTTGAAACTAAGTTAGCAATTAAGATATAAGAGATTTCAAAATCTGGTTTGTACATCGATGCTAGAAAACCAGTAGTATCTGCAGCAGCAATTTTTGGAAGAAAAATTAAGAAAAAAGAATTCAAACCTAAGTTCAAGCCAACATTAATCAACTTAATTACGGCATAACGCATAGGTCTTTCATTTGCTCTTAACCAAGCAAACGGAATAATAACTAAGGCATCTAAAGCTAATATCCAAAATACATAACCGATATACTCATTTGAAATTTCGAGAACTTCTGACAATGAAGATTTAAACAAAAACCCAATGAGCATAAATACCACGGTTGATCCTAAAATGGATAACAATGATGTCGAAACCACTCTTTTTTTATTTTCTGTATCCTTATAAAATCTAAAAAAAGCAGTCTCCATACCGTAGGCTAAGAAGACATTAAAAATAGCAAAATATGCAAAAATCACCACCACTTCGCCATATGAACCTGGCTTCATTACACCGGTATAAATAGGTACCAATATGACATTAAGCATCCTTGGCAAGACAGTTGCCAAGCCATAGATTGCCGTTTGTTTAAAAAGTTTTTTGAGTGGATTCAAACACTATAAATTCAGAGGATAAAAGTACCTATTAAAAGCCTAGTTACAAAGTTAGTTTTTAGGGATACCATTATAAATTAACGGTTGCTTTTGTTTTATGCCTGAAATCTTGGTAAATTTTGTTTTACCATTTTCAATATAACTAATAACCGCCTCATCTGAATTTAAATTCAAACTCTTCGTTTCAGATGAATCTGACATTTCATTAGAAATTCTAACAACAATCATATCTTGATCATCAATTGTATTTACAAGTGCTTTGACTTGCTTACCACGAAAATAAACTTCATGAAGTTCTATAGTATCTTTCTGAAAACTAGCAACCGGAATTCTTAATTCGGTACCAGAACCGCTTTCTTCACGTCCGCCAACGTATTGTTGGCAACTGGCGTTGCCAATTTCAAAGGGAGTTTCTGTCTGTAATTTTTTTTGCGAAGTACAGCTGGTAAGACAAAGACAGAAAAGTAAAAAATAACTAGTTACATATTTCATTAGACCCATATTATCCATATAAAGATAGGAAGTAATATGGGTTTAACGACTCATTTAACATCGCTATCACAATTTGGCGATCAATCTTTCATTTGTAATTCTTTCAATTTAGAGAGTTCTTTTCGTATCTGCTTGTAGATAAAAATCGAGAACACCACTAAAAACACTACAGATGAACATAAAATATAGAGGTAAAAGCCATGTGATAAAGAAGCTTTAAACAAGGGTAATAAAATAATAAACCCAACGGTATAAATAACTAGAGCCAATGGCGTAATGAGGTAATGTGTATATTTTCTAAAACTATAATAACTAGTTAAATCGTTTTGAAAAGTATTTGATTCATTACTGAAACTTATACTTCTCAGCTTTTTTAAGCTATACATCTCAATAGCAATTCTAACTACTAAACTACCGATCATTAAACCTATACCAAGCATAAACGTCTCGCTTTTGTAACCTGAAACGTAGATTAGAAATGCAACTAAGATGATGATTGTAATGGTTTGAACAATATTACCTGTTCGTTGTTTTTGTTCTATGGATTTTACACCTTTTAAAAGCGCTTTAAATCCGTCTTCGGTGGCAGAAACTGTAGTTTGGTTCTGCCAATTATTCTGTAAATCTTCAAAATTATTCATTATGGACACATTTTGTAAGTTGTTGTTTTATTCTATGTATTCTAGTACGGATGGCTTCATGCTTGATACCCATTATATCTGAAATCTCTAGCTGAGGCAATCCTTCTAATTCTAGTAAAATAATAGCTTTATTAATGCTGCTTAATTTATCGATACATTTATAAAGCTGAACCAGCATATCTTCTTTTTCAGCCGAGAAATCATTAGAAGCACTAACCTGAAGATTATCAATTTGCAGGTTTTTATCTTTCTTACGCTCCCGTCGTATTTCTGCCAAGCAGGTGTTCACACAGATTCGGTAGATCCAAGTTGAAAGTTCGCTTTCATTTCTAAATCCGTCTAAATTCTGCCAAACTTTAATAAAAGTTTCTTGAGCTAAATCTTTGGCAAGTGCATCATTACCGACAGTATACCCTAAACACAAACGAATGACCTTAGGGTAGTTCTGTTGATAAATTTTCTTGTATGTATTCTCTTTAGAGCTCATTAGTTATTCAATGCCTTTTTAAGATTCTCGATAAACCATTGTGGTTGGTCGTACATGATAAAGTGCGATGAACCATTAGCAAATTCAATGGAATATTCTGCAAGGGCTTTATACTGTATGTCATATGTAGATTTCGCCACGTCTATACCATATGGCTCGGTTGCTGCCAGTATCGTAACCGGCGAACTAATTTTAGCCAAATCTTCACGTAAATCTAACTTTAATAAATCGGTATACCCATAGACATAGGTTTCTCGATCGGCCTGTATCATCCACTTTTTAATGGTTTCTTGGTTTGATTTTTCTTTAGCCATACTATTCGCCATTTGCTGTGCCATAGCTTCAAAATCAGCATCGCCCATAGCTACTAGTTGTTTATTATATGGGGAATCGTACACCATATATTCGCTCTTGAAATCTGGCATCATTAAAGCACCTGTTGATGGTAAGGCATCTACGATAATTAATTCTTTATATGAATTGCCATCTGCAGCCATCCACAATGCTAATGCCCCACCTAAACTATGACCGATTAAAGTTGGGTTATTGAAATTCTTTTCAGAAATGTATTCTATAATTCCGTCTTTAATTTTCGGCAACCATGGCTTTTCAATAGCAGGTACATCTCCAAAGCCGGAAAAAGTGAATACATGGCATTCGTAAGTTTTAGCTAGCTCTTTTACGGTTTCATTCCACACATCACCAGTACAGGTAAACCCTGGAAACAATAAAATGGGGTCTCCTTCGCCTGTTACTTTAACATCAAAAGGTTTGTCTTGTGCAGCTATGGAAAGTGAAAAAAGAATAAGTAATGTCAATAGTAAATTTTTAATTGTTTTCATCGTAAGAGTTTTTTATGTTATTCCCCCTTTAGATTCAAAAATTAAAAAATGTTACATCTTAAACTGAAAAAAGATTTTATTCAGGCTCTACATCCATTCTTTTTATAGCTGTGGTTGCTAAAATAAAAGCCGCTAAGAGAAATACTGCAGCTAAAGCATATGGAGCGCCAGGAAAATAGATAGTCCCTTCAGGACGTATAAAATAATAAAATACAGGTGCGAAGATAAATTGACCGAGAATAGCAGTAATACTTACTAAACCTGTTATGGATCCTTGTAAAATACCCTGTTCTTTTTCAGATACCTGATTTGAAATTACCCCTTGCACGGTCGGACCAGCAATACCACCTAACGCATACGGAATTAAGAATGCATACAACATCCAAGGTTCTTCGGCAAATGAGAATAAGAACATACCTACAGTCCATAATAAAAACCCAAAAATTATGACCTTACGTTTTCCAAACTTCTTTACAATCTTACCCACTAAAAACCCTTGTACGATGGCCACAAGTAAACCTACCACCATAAGTGAAAGACCAATTTGTTTTGGAGTCCAATCATAACGTTCAATACCATAATACGACCACGTTGAAGGTAATGCCTGCCCTGCAAGATTCGCCAAGAAAAAAGCAGATATTAATAGTAGTATGCCTTTATAATTTCGTAATGCGAACAAAGAAACTCCCGGGATCATCTTTGAAAAATTAATCTGTCTTCTATTTTCAGGAGCCAGAGATTCCGGCACAAAGAAATAACCAAAAAGAAAGTTGGCAAACGTTAAACCCGCGGCAATATAAAATGGTAGTCGAATATTAATCTCTCCGAAAAATCCGCCAATACCGGGACCAATGATAAATCCGATTCCGAAAGCAGCACCTATTAATCCGAAGTTCTTTGCCTTATTTTCTTTAGTACTTACATCAGCGATATATGCAGACGCCACCGTAAAACTAGCACCAGTTATTCCCGCTAAAAATCGCCCTAAAAACAACCAGGTAATTGTTGGAGCCCAAGCGTGAATCATGTAATCTATACTTAATCCGAATAGCGCAAGAAGTAATATAGGTCTTCTTCCAAATCTATCGGATATTTCGCCTAACACTGGTGAAAACAAAAATTGCATACCTGCAAAAGCGGTAGTCAGCCACATACCATAAATAATAGCCATGTGATTACCCTCGCCTGTTAACTCCATAATCAAATCTGGAATAATAGGAAGGATGATACCAATGCCAATTACATCAACTAAGATGGTAATAAAGATAAAAAGTAAGGCGGTTTTGTTTGATTTCATGGTCAAGACAAAAGTCGGGTAAAAAAAGTAAACTAAAAGCAAAAACCCCACTTTTAGGTGGGGTTTTCAAATCAAAATATTTTCAAGCATTTAATGACTTTAAAAAACAAGTCATCAAGTACAAAAGCACTACTAGTTATTTAATGCCTCTGCACCACCAACGATTTCTAAAATCTCGTTAGTAATAGAAGCCTGTCTTGCTTTGTTGTATGTTAATTTCAATTGATCACGCATTTCTGTAGCGTTATCGGTTGCTTTGTGCATTGCAGTCATACGTGCACCATGCTCACTAGCAAATGAATCTCTAATACCTTTATACAATTGTGTCTTTAAAGATTTAGGAATCAATTGTTCAATGATTTCTAATTTCGTAGGTTCAAAAGTATAATCTGCACTTGCAGTTACCTCTACTTCTTCTAATGGAACAATAGGTAAAAATTGCTCCGTCATTACAATTTGAGTTGCAGCGTTTTTGAATTTGTTATACACAATTTCTATACGATCATATGTACCAGCAGTAAAAAGGGCCATTAAACTCTCAGCAATATCAGCGACATTATCAAAAGTTAAGTCATCATAAACACCACTGTGATTAGCGATAACATTAAAGCGTTTTCCTAGAAAGTCATTTGCCTTTTTACCAATAGCAATAAAATCAACTGATTTACCAGCGTAAACATTATCTGCTAGATTAACCGATTGCTTTAGAATATTAGTATTAAAAGCTCCACAAAGACCTCTATTAGAAGTAACGGAAACAATTAAAACCTTGTTCACCATACGATTATCGGCATAAACACTACCAGAATCACCTTCTAAACTTGCGCTTAAATTTTGAAGTAATTCGGTTAGTTTATCGGCATAAGGTCTCATCGCGGTAATTGCGTCTTGTGCCTTCTTCAATTTCGCAGCAGATACCATTTTCATGGCACTGGTAATCTGCATCGTTGAAGAAACCGATGAAATTCTATTACGTATCTCCTTTAAATTTGCCATTTTATTCAGTATTTAGTAAGTAGTACGAAGTAACGAGTTACCCAATTACTTTGTACTTACCACTCGGTACTCAGTACTTATTTTATTTCTTATATTTCGCCGAAAGGTCTTTACAAACAGCAGTCAAGGTATCTGTAACCTCATCTGTAAGTTTACCAGCCTTCAACGTATCAAGAACATCTCTGTGCTTAGCATTCAAAAACTCTAAGTAATCACGTTCGAATTCTTTTATTTTATCAACAGGTACGTCTCTTAACAAGTTCTTAGAACCTGCATAAATAATAGCTACTTGATCTTCAACAGTATAAGGATCGTTTTGTGCTTGTTTTAATATTTCTACGTTTCTACGTCCTTTTTCAATCACGTTTAATGTAGCAGCATCTAAATCTGAACCAAATTTCGCGAATGCTTCTAGTTCACGAAACTGAGCTTGATCCAGTTTCAATGTACCAGCAACTTTCTTCATTGATTTAATCTGAGCGTTACCACCAACACGAGATACAGAAATACCTACGTTAATTGCCGGTCTTACCCCTTGGTTGAATAAATCTTGCTCTAAGAATATCTGTCCGTCAGTAATAGAAATTACGTTAGTTGGGATATAAGCAGAAACATCTCCAGCTTGTGTTTCAATAATTGGCAAAGCCGTCAATGAACCACCACCTTTTACCATTGGCTTTAATACCTCTGGTAAATCGTTCATTTCTTTTGCGATATCATCATCATTGATAATTTTTGCTGCACGCTCTAACAATCTAGAGTGTAGGTAGAAAACATCACCTGGGTACGCTTCACGTCCTGGTGGTCTTCTTAATAAAAGAGAAACCTCACGGTAAGCAACCGCTTGTTTAGATAAATCATCATAGATAATTAATGCAGGACGACCTGTATCACGGAAATACTCTCCAATAGATGCTCCAGTAAAAGGTGCATATACTTGCATTGGTGCAGGATCAGATGCATTAGCAGCTACAATAGTAGTATAAGCCATTGCTCCCTTATCTTCCAATACTTGAGCGATACCGGCAACAGTAGATGCTTTCTGACCTATGGCAACATAGATACAATAAACAGGCTTACCAGCATCGTAAAATTCTTTTTGGTTCAAAATGGTATCGATACAAACTGTAGTCTTACCAGTTTGACGGTCACCAATAACAAGTTCTCTTTGACCTCTACCAACCGGAATCATAGCATCAATTGCTTTAATACCAGATTGCATTGGCTCAGTTACAGGCTCTCTGTAGATTACACCCGGAGCTTTACGCTCTAATGGCATCTCGTAAGTTTCACCGGCAATAGGTCCTTTACCATCGATAGGTGTACCTAAAGTATCAACTACACGACCAACAATACCTTCACCAACTTTTACAGAAGCAATACGTTGTGTACGTTTTACGGTATCACCTTCACCAACTGATTTAGAAGGTCCTAAAAGAACCACACCAACGTTGTCTTCTTCAAGGTTCAAAACGATACCTTCAAGTCCGCCTTCGAACTCAACTAATTCTCCGTATTGAGCATTAGCTAATCCGTAGATTCTTGCGATACCATCACCTACAGTTAAAACAGTACCTACTTCGTCTAAAGTAGCGGTAGCATCAAATCCTGATAATTGTTTCTTTAAAATTGCTGATACTTCAGCGGCTTTTACTCCTGCCATTTTTAATTAGATATAAGATATTAGGTGATAGATGTAAACATCTACTACCATATATAGTTATTATAGACTATTTGAAAATTCTCTTTTAATATTATTCAGCTTATTGGCGATACTAGCGTCATATTGTAAATCTCCTACTCTTAAGATGAAACCTCCAATAATACTTTCGTCAATTTTACTCTCAATGGTAACTTCATTACCAGTAAGTGCTGTAACTTTCTTAAATATTTTTTTCTCCATATCAGCATCTAAAGGTACAGCAGTTGTAACAAACGCTACATCTTTACCCTTTAATTGCTCATTAATGATAATGTATTTTAAGGCAACTTCGTTTAGCATTCCTAAACGCTTGTTGTCTACCAACATATTAATAGTACCTTCTGTGATAGAATGACTTCCCTTAAAAATTTCAAGTAAGGCATTCTTCTTCATCGTACCCGAAACAACCGGACTAGCCAATACATCTCTTAATTCTTTACTATCTGAAATAGTAGCGGCGATTGAACGCATATCTTTCTCAACAGCATCCAAGGCTTTGTTGTCCTTGGCCATGTCCAATATTGCCTTTGCGTAACGTAATGCAGCTCTAGATTCGCTCATTATTTCTTTTAGTTAAGTTTTATGTCGCTCAACATTGCATCTACCAATTTCAATTGCTTGTCGTTGTTAGATAACTCTCCTTTTATAACTTTTTCTGCTATAGCTACAGATAATTCTGCAACCTGACTTTTAATATCGGCAACAGCAGCTTTTTTCTCGCTTTCGATGGCAGCTTGCGCTTGCTTCAACATCTTATCGCCTTCTATCTTTGCTTGCTCTTTAGAGTCAGAAATCATTTTTTCTTTGATTTCGCGCGCTTCTTTCAACATCCCCTCACGTTCAGCACGTGCTTCTTGAAGCATCTTTTCATTATCAGCTTGTAAGTTCTGCATATC
>JANQUX010000020.1:0-546 GCA_030730545.1 Maribacter sp.
GGTTCTGTAGCTATAAGTGGTATGTTCGATGTGCCTACATTATTAGGGGTTTCAGATAGTACGGCTTTAGTCATTTGTATTTGGGGCATAGGTCTTATAGGTTCTGTATATGCTGTTTTCGGAGGATTAAAAGCGGTTGCGGTATCAGATTCAATAAATGCAGTAGGATTATTAATTGGCGGATTATTAATTCCGGTATTCGGATTAATGGCAATAGGCGATGGAACTATATTTGGGGGATTAGATGTATTGATAAGTGCAAACCCTGAGCGATTTGATTCAACGGGTAATACCGGTCAAGAAGTTCCGTTTTCAACCATATTTACTGGTATGATGTTGGTGCAATTATTTTATTGGGGAACAAATCAACAGATTATTCAAAGAGCATTAGGAGCCAAAAACTTGGCAGAAGGTCAAAAAGGATTGTTGTTAGCTTCGTTTTTAAAAATATTGGGTCCGTTAATTTTAGTATTACCGGGTATGATAGCCTATCATTACTTCGATGGAGGTTTAGCTTCTAGTGATTTAGCTTACCCAGAATTAGTA
>JANQUX010000020.1:556-2291 GCA_030730545.1 Maribacter sp.
CCGCAGTATTGTTTGGAGCTATTTTAAGCTCATTTAATAGTGTTTTGAACAGTTCTGTAACACTTTTTGGTATTGATATTTATAAGCAACATATTAACCCTAATTCACCAGAAACTACAGTTGTTAAGTATGGTAAGATTTTCGGAATATGTTTGGCTTTAGCAGCAATGTTCATAGCTCCATTAATTGCAAATGCAGGTAGTTTGTTTAATTATTTACAGGAAATAAATGGAATCTATAGTATTCCTATTTTTACCATAATAGTGGTTGGTTATTTAACCAAGAGAGTGCCTGCGATAGCAGCTAAAGTAGGTATAGTTTCAGGGTCTGTATTATATATAATTAGTCAGTTTTGGTTAAAGAATAAATTTGTTGATGAGGCATTGGCAGATGCAAGCGCCGCAGGTATAACCGATCCAATGAAATTAAAATTAATAGAAGCAGAGGCATACCCTCACTTCTTACATATTATGGCTATTCTATTTGTTGTCAACATTGTTATTATGTTAGTGATTGGTGCTATTAAACCTAGAAAAGAACCATTCGTTTTAGAGTATACAGATCAGGTTTCTATTACCCCATACAAATATGTAAATCAAGTAGGTATAGCTATTTGCTGTATTGTTATCGGTATTTACGTTTATTTCGCGAAGTAGAAGATTTTTTTGTCATAGAAAAGCCACATCATAATTTATGATGTGGCTTTTTTAAATTTAGTATAATGTATTTTGAACTATTGTTGAGAAAAGGGAATGAGTAGAATATCCCCTATTATATCTCGCTGTAAATTGTTTATAGAGTTTCGAAGGTTTTTATTTAGAGTACCACTACTAGTTGAAATTCTAAGCATATTGAAATGTTAATGCTTGGGTAGATTTTTAAGGACTGGTAATTAACATATAGGTTTTTGGTAGTAAGGTAACTTAAACTAAGTTTCTATCTAATCGAGCTTCTGTTTCATTGAGCATTCCTATTACCCCTCAGTATTTACTTTGAATAATTATTTGTCTGGTCTTCCATTAACTTAGATTCTAATTTATGTTGGTCTTCATATTTATAGCTGAATCTTTCTAAGAAGTATTAAAGTATGTCAAACAAAAAAGCCTCCAAAATGAATTGAAGGCTTTTTCGACTTAAACTTAAATCTATATATGCTTAGTATCCTGGGTTTTGAACCAAATTAGGATTAGCAAGCAATTGTGCTGGTGGAATAGGGAACACGTTATAATCATCATTGTTTATAGTTCCTTCAGCTTTAAATAACCAATCTCTACCGAATTGACCAAAACGAATTAAATCATTCCGTCTCCAAGCTTCTTGGTAAAGCTCTCTACCTCTTTCATCTAAGATATCTTGTTCAGAAACTGATCCTAACAACTCTTGAGTGTTACGTATTGTTCTCAAATCATTGATCATAGCTGTTGGGTCGCCACCGCTTCTAAACATTGCTTCAGCTTTCATTAAGTGTGCATCTGCATATCTAAATACAATTTGATGACTTATAGAAGCATTTCCATTTCTAGCAGCGTACTTTTGAATTCTAATACCGGTAGTTTCATCATTGTTGATGAAGTTAACGGCACCTGCACCATCTTTAAAATCTCTCTTAAAAGTAAGTGGAGCACCTTGTCTGTCTTGTAAAGGTGTTCCGTTTAATGCATATTGTTGATTAATAAGAAAACCATAACCAACGTTAGAACCATCTACATAGCCATCTTTTTCCGCAGCATAAGGT
>JANQUX010000021.1 GCA_030730545.1 Maribacter sp.
TATGTTTTCTCCATACGTGGCTAAAGTGGAATTAGTTACTGTTACGGTTACTGTTGCCTCTTGCGTAGTTACTGTATTATCTACAGGGTTTGTGACCTCGGTAGTATAGGTAAAAGTATCTTCTTCCGCTTCCTCGGTAGTGTTTGACTCAGGCTCAGGAGCTGGAGTAGGTTCCGGTTCAGGAGTAGGTTCTGGCTCAGGAGTTGGGGTAGGTTCAGGCTCTGGAGTTGTAGTTTCTTCCGTAGTATCGGTAGTGTTTATAAACCCATCAGGTATGTAAGTAACAGTTTTGTTATCATTTAAAATAACCTCTCCATTATTAGGAGATGATACGCTAATAATTTTTACATTTTCCCAATCAGGAAAATCATCATTAGACAATACATCAATAATAATACTTTGGTCGGGTTGCGTCGTAACAAAATCATTTCTGATTAAAACACCTATTTCTGAAAATTGATCGGTATCGTTAATAACGTACTCCGATAATAAGTCAGCATCTTTCGAGCATGATGTTAAAAAAATTGAAATAAGAATGGCCGTAGACAATTTGGGAAATCTAAGGTTTAAATTCATAGGTAAAGTAGGTAAATCGTGTTAATCTTTATTTTTTTCAAAAATTCAACTTTTTATTGAATATGTCGATTAAAAACTCTTTTATTCGATGAAATGCACTAAAAATATATCTTTTAGGATTAAACGTTCTAAAAGAAGGTTTGGATGTCTTCAATTGAGCTTTTTCGTTAAACTACCTTCTTTTTAACATTTATGCATTATTTCAATGGATAGTACAATTTTAAAAACGATAACCAGTTTATAAATAAGATTCAAAGAAAATGATTTAACAACTATCTTTGAAAATGAAATCGTCTTAAATGAAAGATACCATACTTGTTGATACTTATGCTCAAATTAAACATGGGCAAAATGGAAAATTCAGGGCAGGTGTAAGGTCTTCGGCTTTAGATTTATTAAGTCTTAAGCATAAATTTTTTGGAGAAGAAAAAGACTTAAAAACCCCTAGAGTTCAATTTTTATATTTTCATCACATTTTTAAAGATGAGTTGAAAAATTTTGAACGTTTATTAGAATTTCTTTCAAAAGATCATATTTTTATAAGTCATTCAGAAGCCGTTTATAGATTAATCAATGATGAGATTGATAAGCCTTATATCGCTTGGAGTTCTGATGATGGTATTCAAAATAATATGCTGGCGGCACAAGCACTCAATACATATGATGCTAGTTGTTGCTTTTATATTAACCCTGCAAGCATAGGTTTGACAGATGTTGAGCAAATTAAAATATTTTGTCAAGAAAAATTAGAAATGCCACCGGTAGCGTTTTTAGATTGGCATGAAGTTGAAATATTACTGAAACAAGGTCATGAAATCGGTAATCATACTTATAAGCATGATATGGTGTCAAAATTGACCCAAACACAGTTTGAAGAGGACTTTCTAAAAGCTGATGCGGTTTTAACTGAAAAATGTGGTCCAATAAGACATTTTGCTTATACCTATGGTAAATTTGAGCACTTTACAAAACCTGCATTTGATTTTGTTATGCAAAATGGATATGAATCTTGTATATCGGCTTCCCGTGGTTGTCATATAAATGGTCAAGGTAAACTTGATAATAATGCTGTTTTTTTAAGAAGAGATCAAATAATAGCAGATTGGAAACTATCTCATATAAAGCACTTTTTAATTAAAGGGGTGCAAGAATTAGATTATGCTTCCAATTTTTTGCCTAATTCATTAGTTTAAATTTTTAATAATGTTAGATACCCCAATACTTTTTATAATTTTCAATAGAACTGAGGTTGCTTTAAAATCTTTGGAAGCTATTAGAAAAAGTAAACCGAAAAGAATGTATATCTCTGGTGATGGTCCAAGACCCACTGTTGAGGCAGATATTAGTAAAGTTAAAAATACTCGTGAGGCGGTTATTAAAGCTATTGATTGGGAATGTGAGGTCAAAATCTTGTTTCAAGAAGATAATCTAGGTTGTGGCCCCGGTGTATATACCGCGATTAACTGGTTTTTTGAACATGAAGAACAAGGTATTATTTTAGAAGATGATTGTGTTGCCAGTGAGAGCTTTTTTCCATTTTGTGAAAATTTATTAAACCAATATGAAAACGATAATCGTATTGGTTTAATTTCAGGTTTTAACCAAGTGGGTTCAATTCCAGTAGATGATTCGTATTGTTTTTCTAAATATTCTGTGTGTTGGGGATGGGCTACATGGCGCAGGGCATGGAGG
>JANQUX010000022.1 GCA_030730545.1 Maribacter sp.
ACACAAGACGTATTCTTCCATATTTTCAACCATTTACATCAAAACGGAAAGCAAGTTATATTAACATCGGATAAAGCTCCTGTAGATATGCAGGATATCGAGCAACGTTTACTTTCTCGTTTTAAATGGGGATTATCCGCAGAACTACAGAGTCCTGATTACGAAACTAGAATTTCCATCTTAAAGAACAAGTTATATAGAGATGGTGTTGAAATACCTGATGACATTATAGAATATGTTGCTAAACATATTAAAACAAATATTAGAGAATTAGAAGGTGCTATTATTTCTTTGATTGCACAGTCTACCTTGAACAAAAGAGAAGTTACTATCGAACTTGCCCAACAGGTTGTTGAGAAATTCGTAAAAAATACCAAAAGAGAAGTTTCTATTGACTACATACAAAAAGTAGTATCAGATTACTTTGAAATGGATGTAGCAACTCTGCAGTCTAAAACAAGAAAAAGACATATTGTACAAGCAAGACAATTAGCGATGTTCTTTGCCAAAAAATTTACCAAAGCTTCATTAGCAAGTATAGGTTCGCAAATTGGTAAAAGAGATCACGCTACTGTTTTACATGCTTGCAAAACTGTTGACAACCTTGCAGAAACCGATAAGCAGTTTCGTAAATACATAGACGACCTAACTAAGAAATTTTCTTAAAACTTACGTTACATGAAGGTGTTGATGGTTTGCCTAGGTAATATATGCAGGTCACCATTGGCTGAAGGTATATTAAAAAGTAAGGTCGATACTACCAAAATACTAGTTGAATCTGCCGGTACAGCTGGTTACCATATTGGCAAAGCACCAGACCCAAGATCTATTAAAGTAGCCAAAGAACACGGCATAGATATTAGTTCGCAAGTTTGCCGAAAGTTTACTGTTTCAGATTTTGATTCTTTTGATATTATATATGCCATGGATAAAAGTAACTATGGTAATATTATTGATTTAGCAAGAAATAAAGCAGATGCCCAAAAAGTGAAGCTTATTTTAAACGAAATAAGTTCTTCAGACGAAGAAGTTCCAGATCCATATTATGATGCCGAAGACGGATTTGAGCATGTTTTTCAAATGATTGATCAAGCTTGCCATAGCATAGCCGCAAGACTAGAAAGTAAAAAACCTTAAAGCAAGCCCACGAGAAATTTGTAGCACAATAACATTTCGAGGCAAACCTTGAAGCATTTAAATCTCGATTATCAAGTAAATAGTAATGAGCACACAAAACGGAAAAATAGGGAAGGTATATTTAATACCAACAACATTGGGCGATATGCCCCCATTAGAAGTTTTACCCATTTCAATAAAGCAAACTATTGAAAAATTGGACCACTATATCGTTGAAAACGAAAAAACCGCTCGACATTTCATAAAAAAAATCAGTCCCAGAAAATCACAACCCAGCCTAAAGCTATTTGCTTTAAATAAGTTTACACTGGCAGAAGAAATTCCTAGTTTTCTAAATCCTTGTTTAGAAGGTTATGACGTAGGCATACTTTCTGAAGCTGGTTGCCCCGGTATTGCAGACCCAGGTGCAGCAGTAGTCAAAATTGCACACGATAAGAATATACAGGTTATTCCCTTAGTTGGGCCATCTTCTATTCTTTTGGCATTAATGGCAAGTGGCATGAACGGTCAAAACTTTGCCTTTAATGGTTATCTACCTATCGATGGAGCCGATCGTAAAAAACATATTAAAAATCTAGAGCGTAGATCAAAAGAAGAAGACCAATGGCAGTTGTTTATCGAAACGCCTTATAGAAATAATAAAATGCTAGAAGAGCTGATTAAGACCTTAGCACCTAGTACTCGAGTTTGTGTAGCCGCCGATATTACCTTACCAACGGAATATATTAAAACCAAAACTGCCATAAACTGGAAAACAGAAAATGTAGATCTACACAAAAGACCTGCAATTTTTATTATTCAAGCATAAAAAAAACCTTGACAACGAATTGCCAAGGTTTCACATTTTCATATCTACTTAAACTCTTAAATTCTTGGATTACGTTTTGCTTCTATCATAGATACATCGTAACCAGAAAACTTTTTCATATAGTTAGAAATACTGGTACCATAACCATCTGAAATTTCCATTCGACCATGTGACCTAAGATATAATTTTACATTACCTGCACCTGCTAAATGGGCGGCTGCTAGAATACCAGACTCTGTAACTTCTACCCCATTCATACGTACACCCACGTATCGCTTAATATCTTTTCTAAGAATCCATTTGTTACGAGATGTATTTATATGAAAAACTTTTTCTTGCAATACAGGATTGCTTAAAAACTGATTTCCATCATACACACCAACTAGTTCTAAGGTGCTCAACCCAAATTGATATTTCCCCAAATACCCAAAAGTATTGGTAACAAAATAGTTACCCTGAGACTCTTTAAAAGCTAAAGCTTCTTTAAAGCCTATAAATTGACTACCAAGAAAGGGGGGAGCGATTTGATAATTTGACAAAAGAGCTTCGTCTTGAGGAAACGAAACCATAATAGGGTTTTTAACTTTTAGCTGCTCTGGCACTTTAACCGTAAAAGGTTTAAAGCCATAACCAGATAAAATAAACATCACAATAAGAGGACAACTTGCTAATATCCATCTTCTCATACCATATATTTCTTAAGACCTACAGCGACTATTATTGCTTGCTTAAATTTCTGGGGCAAAGGTAGACCTGAAATTATAAGAGTTTAAGAAGGTTCTGTTAAAAGAATACAGATTTAGTTAAGAAGTTCTAAAAATCGGTTAAAAGTTTATCTATTGATTTTTTGAGCATTGATCCATCGGATGTACTGCTCTTTATTTCGGTTGTGCTGCGCTAAATTCTCTGCAAACATGTGATAACCGAACTTTTCTACATTAGCCACAAAATAGTAGTAATTATGTTTTTTAGGGTTCAAAACGGCATCTATTGCCGTAATATCGGGCATTGCAATAGGACCTGGTGGCAAACCTGCATACTTATACGTATTGTAAGGTGAATCCATTTCCAGATCCCTATACAGGACTCTTTTTATGATCGTATCGTAATTACCCGTTTCTTTTTTGATAGCATATATTACCGTTGGATCAGCCTGTAACAACATTCCCTTTCGTAGCCTGTTTAAATATACACCTGCAACTGTTGGTCTTTCGTCTACTTTTGCCGTTTCTTTATGCACAATCGATGCCAAGGCAATTACTTCATTAGGTTTTAAGCCAAGTGCACTAGCTTTCTCTTTACGGGTATCGGTCCAGAAACGATTATACTCCTTTAACATTCTTGCTCTAAAAGATTCTGCCGATGTGTTCCAAAAGAACTCATAACTGTTCGGTATATAAAGTGATATTTTATTGGCGTGATCAAAACCATTCGCTTTCATAAAATCTTTATCGTCGAATGCTGCAACTAACGAAGTACTATCCGCTTCTATTTGACTTGCAATTCTACCCGCCAGATCATTTATATTTTCTTGATTGTTAAAAGATACTTTTACCGGTATATTTCCGCTTCGCAATGAGTTTACTATCTCATTGTTATTCATACCCTTACCTAACTTATACTTACCTGCTTTGATTTTATTTAAATATCCTTTTCTATCTGCTGCAGATTCAAATGAACTAAAATCTTTTACAAGCGGCGTAAGTTGTTCTTCTAAATCACTAATCGTAGCATCGGTAGGTATAAAAACTATAGCTTCATCATTGTCAAAACTAGTATTGGGAGTGAAAAAAGTACGATATGCCGAATACCCAAAAATTCCGCCACCAATTAGTCCTACAGCTACTACACCTAATAATATACGCTTGATGCTCATTAATTATTTATTTTTTGTAATAAAACTTCATTCTTATACACGCCCTTAAATCGTACCCAATCTTTCTTCATTCCAACTTCTTGAAAACCTAACTTTTTAAATAAATGTAAGCTTGGTGCATTTTCTTCTAAAATATTGGCATAAACCTGCCTTAAGCCCAAAACATCGAACAAGTAATTGCACAGCAACGTTACTGCTTCTGCCCCTACTCCTTTATTTCTTTGATTTTCGTTGAGAATAATTATGCCGATACCAGCTCTCTTATGGTTTGGTTCAAAATCAAAAACATCGATCAGACCAATTGCTTGATGCTCTTGCGAACATATCACTAAACGCAATTGCTTAACATCATAAATATCTCGATGGGCATTATCAAGATAGAGTTGTAATACATCTTTCGAATAGGGAGTAACCGTACCGCTAACTTCCCAAACAGCTGTATCATTCTCAAGTGCATACAGAAAATCGAGGTCTCTTTGTTCTAAAGCCCTTAGATAAATCTGTTCTCCTTTTAATGTTACCACAACATCTCTCCTTTAAATACTTGTTTTGCTTCTCCTTTTAAATAGATATCGCTATACGAGCCTTGATTTTCTTGAAAGGTAACCTCTAGATTACCTCCAAGAGCATTTACTGCAATAGTTTTGTTCTTTGTATTACCTAAATGAAACATGCTCAACGCAACTGCCGTTACACCTGTACCACATGATAAGGTTTCATCTTCAACTCCGCGTTCGTAGGTTCTAATATCAAATCCGCCTTCAGCATTGGCTTCCACAAAATTGATATTACTCCCTTTTTCTCCATAAACACCATAACGCATACGTGCACCTTCTTTAACAACATCAAAAGACTTTAAATCTTTTACCATTTGAACATGATGGGGCGAACCTGTATTCATAAACAGCGCATTCGGTTTCTCTTTTACCTGACTCACATCTGTCATTTTAAGACTTACGACATCACCTATAATAGTTGCTTCGTGCAAACCATCTACAGCAATAAATATAGTATCCTTTTTTATAATGTCAAGAAAATGGGCAAAGGCAACAATGCATCTTCCGCCATTACCACACATACTTCCTTCTTTTCCATCCGCATTAAAATAAACCATTCGAAAATCGGTAGTATCGTCATTTTCTAATAAAATGAGTCCGTCAGAACCTACTCCGAATCTTCTATGACAGATTTTAGCGATTAACGCATTATCTTCTTTCGGGAACTGCCCATTGCGATTATCGACCATCACAAAATCATTACCCGTACCTTGATATTTATAGAATGTATTTTTCATGCTTTACTAAAGACCCAAAGATAGCACATAATTAGGTTTTCTTTGGTAGTTAAAAAGTAGTTAAACGCTTATCAAATAGCGCAAAAACGAGTAATTTTGTGTAGAATATGTTAAAACATTAATGAATATGAAAAGAATAGCAAGTCTGTTATTTGTATCTGTTTTTGCCGGTGCAATTACATTGGGCGCTTACAAACTATTTTTCGAGAAGGAAAATTTTACCATTATTAGCCAAGAGAGCAATGGCGCTGTTGTAAATGCTAGTTATACGCCGACTTCTGCTAGAGGTGCCGGAATTAATGAGGTTGACTTTACCAGTGCTGCCGAAAATACAGTAAACGCAGTGGTTCACGTTAAAAACATCACCCTTAGCAAAGGACCAACAACTATATTCGATATTTTTTATGGAACTGGTGGTAGTGCCGTACCGCAAGTTGGTACCGGATCGGGAGTAATTATATCTTCTGATGGATATATAGTTACCAATAACCATGTCATCAATAAAGCTACACAATTACAGGTTACCCTTAATAACAACAGAACGTATAATGCAGAACTTATTGGTACTGATCCCAATTCTGACATTGCTCTTATAAAAATTGATACAGATGAAAAACTGCCTTATTTAGCCTTTGGCGATTCTGATCATACAAAAATCGGCGAATGGGTATTGGCAGTTGGTAATCCTTTCAATCTTACTTCTACCGTAACTGCAGGTATTGTAAGTGCCAAAGCTCGTAATCTTGGAAAAAATCAATCTTTTATACAGACAGATGCTGCTGTAAACCCTGGCAACTCAGGTGGTGCTTTGGTAAATACTAACGGAGACTTAGTGGGTATAAATACAGCGATTACTTCACAAACTGGTTCTTATGTTGGCTATTCTTTTGCGGTGCCTAGTAATATTGCCAAAAAGGTTGTTCAAGATATTTTAGAATACGGTAATGTTCAGAAAGGATTTATGGGTATTAGCCCTGCGCCTGTGAATACGAGAGATGCTATTGAAAAAGGAATTAATAATATAGACGGCGTATTTATTGAATTGGTCGAAGAAGAGTCTGCAGCGCAAGAAGCAGGGATTGTTGTCGGTGATATCATAAAAAAAGTGGATGAAATTGATGTGCATAAATATCCAGATTTAACCGGATACCTTTCTACAAAAAGACCAGGTGATACTCTAGCCTTTGTAATTGATAGAGATAAAGAACTCATCACTTTACCTTTAATTTTGAAAGAAAGACAAAAATTGGTTGTGCCTGAAATGGGCTTAGAAGTTAAGAACCTTACCGAGCACGATAAAAAGGTTTACAAAACAACATCGGGAGTAAAAATCACCGGCGTACCTGAGAGATACAGAGGTTATGGTTTATCTGAAAAGGTTATCGTTAAAGTAGACGATCATGAGATTGGAAATATTGACGACGCATATACCGCCTTCGGTGCTATTACTAAGTACGGAAAAACAGTTATTGTTATGGTGGGGTCAAATGGCGAACGAGACCGCCTTATTTTCCAGTAAAAAATAACTAAAAAATACAGCCTTCGCAAAAACGAAGGCTTTTTTTTGAAAAATATTTATTTTAAGTGGTTAATTTTTCTAGTTTTGTGCGAATTATAAAAATAATCAACTAATTATGGCTCCACAAACCACTTTTGAAAAAGAGCTGGCATTTCAAGCAGACCGTAGAAAAGCTACAACTGAATTTATTAAAATCGTTAGCGATTTATGGTATGATAAATCCATTGAAATTGTCCTTTTTAAAAATCAGGTTATTGACAAAAATGTAAGTGACATCATTCATTTACACGAGTATGCCGGTGAATTCGTGCAAAAACCTATATCAATTTTTGATTCGGTTGAAATTTTGCGCTCCATCTCAGATATGCTTTTACCACCCTCTAAATTAGATATCGGTAAATTAACTTACGAATACCATTCTGATACCAATATCTTAAACAATGTAAAATCTTTTGTCATTGATAAATTACACTCTGCACAAGATTTTAAAAGCATTGAACCGAAAGATGTTGTTCTATACGGATTTGGACGCATTGGCAGATTAGTTGCTAGAGAATTAATGTCTAAAACCGGTAAAGGAAATCAACTTCGATTAAGAGCTATCGTAGTAAGAGGTAAGCCTAGCATTGAAAATCTTGAAAAAAGAGCCAGCTTACTTAAAACAGATTCTGTTCACGGTATTTTTAATGGTACGGTTAAGGTTGATTATGCTAATCTTAAACTAATTATTAATGGTACAACGGTGCATGTTATTTATGCCAACATGCCAGAAGAAATTGACTACACTGAATACGGTATAAATGATGCTTTGGTTATCGATAATACAGGTGCATTTAGAACTAAAGAACAGCTAGAAAGACACCTACAGTCAAAAGGTGCTTTAAAAGTGCTATTGACAGCACCCGGTAAAGAAGTTGCAAATATTGTACACGGAGTAAATCATTTAGAATATGATCCAGATGAGACCGAAATATTTTCAGCCGCTTCATGTACGACGAATGCCATTACCCCTATTTTAAAGGCTATCGAAGAAACTTTAGGAATCGATAAAGGTCACTTAGAAACTATTCACGCATATACGAATGATCAAAATTTGGTCGATAATATGCATGGCAAATACAGAAGAGGTCGTGCTGCCGCACTTAATATGGTCATAACAGAAACAGGAGCTGGCCAAGCCGTTACAAAGGCATTACCGTCATTAAAAGGTAAATTGACATCAAATGCCATTCGTGTTCCTGTACCAAACGGATCATTGGCTATTTTAAATCTTGATGTCAAACAAAAGACATCTCTTGAAGGTGTAAACACCATGATTAAAAAATATGCCCTTGAAGGTGATTTAGTAGAGCAAATTAAATACTCGTTAGATAAAGAATTGGTATCCTCTGACATTATTGGTACTTCTGCCCCGTCTATCTATGATAGTATGGCGACAATTGTATCTGAAAGCGGCAAAAATATTATTCTATACATCTGGTATGACAATGAATATGGCTATTCGCACCAGGTTATTCGTTTAGCGAAGTATATTGCCAAAGTTCGTCGTTTTACATATTACTAATTTTTTTAAATTATAACATCTATTTGTTGATATGCTACGTAGTTAAATAAACGTTTTTTAGCATTGACTTTTTTTTATAGTATGATAATTATAAAGTACTTTAGTCAACTCTAAATTATTCAAATTAACCTAAGAATCTATTACATGAAATTCCATAGAATACTATTGCTACTGGCATTACTATTGGCTAGTAACCTTCAATTTGCACAAGATACTGAAGAAGAGGACGATAAACTGTCTTTAGACGAAGGTCCGATTAGTAATCAATTCGATTTTATTGCTAAACGCTCAGGTAATTATAGAGCTGATGGTATTAGATATGAAGTAGTAAAAGAAACCAATCTTTTTAAGATTCGTGAGAATGTTTTGGATTCTATAGCAGCAATGAATAAAAAAACAGGCGAACTTAAGGCTACGATTGCAGAGCATGAAACAACAATTACGTCTTTAAATAATAAGTTAGAGGAAACGACAACTAATTTAGGCGCTGTAACCGAAGAAAAAGATAGTATGTCATTTTTAGGACTACCTGTTTCTAAAGGATCATATAATTTTGTTCTATGGACGATTATTGGGGCATTGTTTCTAACCCTAGGCTTCTTCATTTATAAGTTTAGAAATAGTAATATTTTAACTCAAGAAGCAAAACAAAATCTTTCTGAACTAGAGGTTGAATATGAAGACCATAGAAGAAGATCTTTAGAGCGCGAGCAAAAAATCAGTAGGCAACT
Organism: Maribacter sp.; assembly: GCA_030730545.1. Classification (GTDB taxonomy): domain Bacteria; phylum Bacteroidota; class Bacteroidia; order Flavobacteriales; family Flavobacteriaceae; genus Maribacter. The sequence continues at coordinate 8,930 of JANQUX010000022.1, forward strand.
ACAAGATGAGATAAATAAACAGAAGAAAACTAAATAATTAAAAGCTCCTTAACGGAGCTTTTTTTTGATATGAAAAGTATACGTAGAATTAAAGCAGCAGATATTTTCGATATTATTTCTCTGTTCGATGGGTACAGAATATTCTATAAAATGAAATCAGATACACATGCTGCAGCCGAATTTCTAAATGATAGAATTACAAAAGAAGAGTCTATTATTTTCGCAGCTTACGAAGACGACAAGGCTGTTGGCTTCGTTCAGCTATATTACACGTTCTCATCAGTAAGTTTAGAGAAATCATTGATTCTAAATGATTTATTTGTAGATACTCATTACAGGGGCGCATCTATTGGAGAACAGTTATTGTTAAAAGCACAAGAATTTTGTAAAATGAATAATTACAAAGGACTCGCTTTAGAAACCGCTATCGACAATCCGGCTCAAAAATTATATGAGAAATTAGGATGGATAAAAGATTACCACGCTTTTCATTACTTTTGGCAGGCTAAATGATGATGCAAAATAAAAGATGCGAATAGATATTATTACCGTATTGCCCGAATTACTTACCAGTCCCTTTGAAGCCTCTATTCTAAAGAGAGCTATTGAAAAAGGATTGGTAGAAGTCCATTTTCACAATCTTAGAGATTATACCGACACGAAGTACCGTAATGTTGATGATTATCAATTCGGTGGCGGAGCCGGAATGGTGCTTATGATAGAGCCTATAGACAAATGTATAACCGATTTGAAATCGCAGCGCGATTACGACGAGGTCATATATATGTCTCCAGATGGCACCACCTTAAATCAAAAAATGGCAAACACACTTTCGATGGTCGAGAATATAATAATTTTATGTGGTCATTATAAAGGTGTTGATCAGCGTGTAAGAGATGCATTTATCACTAAAGAAATATCTATTGGAGATTATGTACTTTCTGGCGGAGAATTAGGTGCCGCAGTATTATGTGACGCTATAATAAGATTATTGCCAGGGGTATTGAATGATGAAACCTCTGCCCTAACGGATACTTTTCAAGACGGACTCTTAGCTCCGCCGATTTATACGAGACCAGCTGAATATAAGGGAATGCATGTGCCCGATATTCTATTAAGCGGAAACTTTGGCAAGATTGAAGAATGGCGAGAAGATAAGGCGTACGAGCGTACAGTAAAACTACGCCCGGACTTACTTGAGTAGCTTAATTTTGATTATTAAAGAAAAACCATATAAATGCTTGTGTGTTTTAATTTAAATATTATTTTTGCACCCTGTTAGAACAACCTCTGACGATAATCGTGAATGTTGCTTTAATTTAATTCCTATTAACTATACAATGGAATCATTAATAAAATTTGTACAAGACGAGTTCGTAACTAAAAAAGATTTTCCAAAATTTTCTTCTGGTGACACAATTACTGTGTACTACGAAATTAAGGAAGGTGAAAAAACAAGAACTCAGTTCTTTAAAGGTGTTGTAATACAACGCAGAGGTTCTGGTTCAACTGAAACTTTTACCATTCGTAAAATGTCAGGTACTGTTGGTGTTGAGCGTATCTTCCCAATTAACTTACCTGCACTTCAAAAAATTGAAGTTAATAAGCGTGGTAAAGTACGTAGATCTAGAATTTACTACTTCCGTGAATTAACTGGTAAGAAAGCTAGAATTAAAGAGATTAGAGGATAAATTTCTCTTCCTAAATTATATAAAGCACCGTATCATTTTGATACGGTGCTTTTTTTATGAACAAAAGTGAATAACCAATGTTCATAATGTGTTGATTAATAAAAGTTTACGAAAATAAGGTTTGAATTACTTTTTTTTGTAAATTGGAGTGTGGTTAAGGAATGAAAATGAGAAAATATTCATTTTAACGCCACTACGAAGTTTACGTTCTCTCGTATTATTGTTTGACCATGCATTTAAAGATTATTAAATGAGGGTGAATTTTAAGCTTATTGGCTGTCGCTTTTAAAACTTAAAATTAATTGAATTTTAAAAAAACTATATACTAGGTTTTTAATCTTCAATGAAGACAACAAAAAAGAAATGGTGTGTAGATGTTAGGTTACGTACCTGAGAATCGAAAAGCATTTTAAACGTTGAATTAGTGAAACGGGTGCAATCAAGGGTTGCCGTTTTAATGAAAAATTAGAACAAACTGTCCGTAAACTATTTCTAAAAAGCCATATCATTGTATGCGTACATTGATATGGCTTTTATTATTTAACAAATCTACCTTCCTGACCTAAAATATTAAGACCTCTCCCCGCTTTCAAACTTTTAGAAAATCGTATATTTGTTCCGCTTAAATTAAAACAAACCGCAAATGTCCAAAATTTTTTATACCAAAACAGACGAGGCGCCTGCATTGGCAACGGAGTCTTTTTTACCTATTGTAAAAGCGTTCACTAAATCATCAGGAATCGAAATTGAAACTAAAGACATTTCTTTAGCTGGTAGAATAGCTGCTACTTTTCCCGAATTTTTAACGAAAGAGCAACAGGTGTCCAACGATTTGGAAGAATTGGGCAATATGGCAAAACAGCCAGAAGCGAATATTATCAAATTACCTAACATAAGTGCTTCGGTTCCTCAATTGAACGAAGCTATAAAAGAATTACAGTCTAAAGGTTATAAATTACCCAGCTACCCAGATGAGCCTAAAAACGACGAGGAAAAAGAGATTAAGGCGAAATATGATAAAATAAAAGGTAGTGCAGTGAACCCAGTATTACGTGAAGGGAACTCTGACCGTAGAGCTCCTAGAGCTGTAAAAAATTACGCAAAACAAAATCCGCACAGTATGGGTGCTTGG
>JANQUX010000023.1:0-11382 GCA_030730545.1 Maribacter sp.
TATGTATTTCTGGTCATGGTCTCGCAAGAGGTTATTTGAACAGACCAGAACTGACCGCTCAGAAGTTTATTGATAATCCTTTTGAACAGGGAGAGAAAATGTACCGTTCGGGTGATTTAGTAAAAAGACTTGCTGATGGTACTTTAGAATATATCGGTAGAATAGATCACCAAGTTAAGATTCGTGGGCACAGAGTAGAATTAGGAGAAATTGAATCTTCTATTGATGCTATTGCAGGTATAAAGCGTACGGTGGTACTGCCTAATACAAATGCAGAAGGTGAAGCCAGGTTGGTTGCCTACCTTTTAGCTGACGGTGAAAAACCCGAAATAAGTAGTATTAAGCAAGAGCTTAATGATAAATTACCAGAGTTTATGGTACCTACATTTTTTATGTGGGTAGATGAGTTTCCAACAAACTCAAACGGTAAAATCGATAAAGATAAATTACCAGAGCCGGAGTATCTTAGGGCAACATCAGATGTAATTTTTAGAAAACCTCGTACTAAGACCGAAAAAGGACTTGCCAGTATTTGGGAAAAAGAACTAAAAGTATCGGGTATAGGTTTAGACGATAACTTCTTTGAAATGGGCGGTACTTCTATTGTAGCGCAAAAAGTGGTCAATGCCATAATGAAAACGCTTCAAGTAAGAATACCGGTGACCAAATTATATCAGCATACTACGATTTCTACGCTTTCAGAATTTATGGGCGGTGATAAGAAAACAGTGTTGTTTTCTAGTAAGCGAAAAGTAAAAAATAAGTCTAACGATGTTGCTATAATCGGTATGGCAGGTCGGTTTCCTGGAGTCAATACCATTGATGAATTTTGGGATGTCTTAAAAAATGGAAAAGAAACGATTTCCTTTTTCACGAAAGAAGATTTGGATCAAAGTATTCCGGCATCTTTACGAAATGATCCTTTATATGTTGCTGCAAGGGGTGTTGTGCCTTCTGCAAAAATGTTCGACGCCCGTTTCTTTGGCTTAACGCCTAAATTGGCAGAAGCTATGGATCCCCAACAACGTCTATTTTTAGAATTGGCTTGGGAAGCTCTTGAAGAATCTGGTCATTTGCCAGAACATTATACTGGTAGAGTAGGGGTTTACGCTGGTACAGGAACAAATACCTATTATAAAAAGAATGTACTGCCAAATAGCGAGGTCGTAGAAAGCATTGGGCAATTGCAGTTAGATACCGTAAACGAGAAAGATTATGTGGCTTCAAGAACTGCGTATCAATTAAATCTAAAAGGTCCGGCGGTTAGTGTCCATTCTGCATGTTCTACATCATTATTGGCTATTGCCGAAGCCGTAGAATCTATACGAAACGGTCACTGTGAAGTAGCCCTTGCAGGTGGTTCTAGTATTACCGCTCCTATTAATAGCGGACACCTTTATCAAGAGGGTTCAATGCTAAGTACAGATGGTCATTGTAGACCGTTTGATGCCGAAGCAAAGGGAACTGTTTTTAGTGATGGCGCCGGCGTAATCGTTTTAAAGAATTTAGAGGAAGCTAAGAAAGACGGAGATGTTATTTATGGTGTTGTCAAAGGTGTAGGTATCAATAACGATGGTGGTGGTAAAGGTAGTTTTACGGCACCAAGTGCAGAGGGTCAGGCAAATGCTATTAAAAGTGCTATCGACGATGCCAATATTTCACCTGATACCATTAGCTACGTAGAAGCACATGGTACGGCGACTCCATTAGGTGATCCTATAGAAATAGAAGGTCTAAATCTCGCTTTTGGTGCGCAATCAAAAAAGAATTTTTGTGGTCTAGGTTCTGTAAAGAGTAATATGGGGCATATGACTGCAGCAGCGGGTGTTGCCGGTCTTATAAAAACAATTTTAGCCTTTAATCATAAAGTAATACCACCTTCTTTAGGTTTTGAGAAACCTAACCCTGTAATTGATTTTGAAAATAGTCCTTTTTACGTCACTAATACATTAACCGCGTGGGAAGTTGAAGGTCCGCGAAGAGCAGGTATCAGTTCATTCGGTGTAGGTGGTACTAATGTACACGTTGTGGTGGAAGAATATGAAATGGAGGCGAAGACTTCTAAATTTCAACGTCCGTTACAATTATTGCCTATTTCTGCAAAAACACAAACTAGTTTAGCGGGATACGAAACAGTATTAAAAAATCATATCGATACTAATCCAGATTTAAATGTAGCCGATGTTGCGTCTACCTTAAGTACTACCAAAGCTAGTTTTAGCAATCGTAGATTTATTTTAGCGAGTGATACAAAAGACGCTTCTGCTTTTTTGATTGATAACGATATAAAAGCGACACAGTCATCGGTTGTAAAAAATGTTCCGAGTGAGATTGTATTCTTACTTCCTGGTCAGGGTTCTCAGTATCTAAATATGGGTAAAGACCTGTATGATGGGGAAAGTGTTTTTAGAGAAGCTGTTGATAATTGTGCCGATTTACTGTTAGATACAATAAAGGTAGATATTAGGGAAATTATTTTTCAGGATGCAAGTTCTGAGGAGGCAGAAAACAAGTTACGAGATACCCGTTATACACAACCTGCATTATTTACTGTAGAATATGCGCTTTCACAATTGTGGATGAGCTGGGGAATACAACCAACCGTTTTATGCGGACATAGTCTAGGGGAATTTGTAGGTGCTCATTTAGCGGGAGTTTTCAGTTTAGAAGATGCCTTGAAATTGGTTTCAATGCGGGGTATTTTGGTCAGCGGACTTCCAAAAGGGAGCATGCTTACCGTGAGAATAGACCAAGAATCGCTAGAAAAAATTCTTCCGAAGACATTAGCCATAGCAGCTGTAAACTCAGCAACCCTTTGTGTAGTATCTGGCGAAGATGATGAAATAACCAAATTCAGTGAACTTTTAAAAGAGCAGAGTTTAGCATACCGTTTAATTGCTACCAGTCATGCCTTTCATTCTTCTATGATGGATCCTATTTTAGAGGAATTTGGTGATGTGGTCAAGAATATCAATTTAAACATTCCCGAATTACCAATAATATCTACCGTTACAGGTACTTGGCTTACGAATGAAGAGGCTGTAGATCCTGTATACTGGACAAACCATTTACGAGATACCGTACGATTTTCAGATGCTATGGATACCATAGTGAAGTTAGAAGATGTGGTATTGTTAGAAGTGGGTCCGGGTAATACGCTTACTACTTTGAGTCGCCAGAATAAAGGCGCAAAAAATATAAAATCTTTAGCTTCATTACCTATCCCGAAAAACGAAGAGAATTCATATCACGGGGTATTGAAAGCTTTAGGTCAATTGTGGCTAACTGGTCTTACTGTAGATTGGAATGCCTTTTATAAAAACCAAGAAAGGCAAAAACTTAGATTACCAACCTATGTTTTTGACCGCAAACCATGCTGGATTGACCCTGTGGTTTCTATTCCAAAAGAAAGAACCCATTTGAATGCCGATCAGCCCATAACTAGAATAATAGAAAAACCAAAAAGTGCCGCACCAATGAGAAACGTCTCTATTTTAAATAAAATTTCAGAGCTAATTTCAAATTCATACGGAATTGAGCTTGAAGTTGCCGACAAAAACAGCAGCTTTCTAGAATTAGGATTAGATTCTTTAATTCTAACACAAATGGCGATTACCTGTAAAAAAGAGTTTAAAATTCCGATTACATTTAGACAGCTAAATGAAGATATAAATACGCCTGAGCTTTTAGCGAATTACTTAGATAAGAATTTGCCAGCAGAGTTTATGGCGCCACAACCAGTTGCAGAAGCAGCTCCTCAACCAGTTGCCGCTTTTAATCAAGTGCAACAAGTTGTTCCTGCTAATTATACTACATCGGCTACGAACCAAACGGCTATTGGCTTAATAGGTGAGCAGCTTAACTTATTAAGTAGACAGCTTCAGTTATTGCAAGGTAATGCCGTAGCTCCAGCTCCGCAGCCTGTTGCTGTTCCAAATCCTGCTCCGGCAAAAGTGGTGAATGGATCATCTACTTTAGATTCAAGATCCGAAGAAGAAAAGCTAGAGCATAAAAAACCGTTCGGTGCTTCGCCTAGAATCGAAAAGCAATCAACTGGTTTAGAACAGGCACAATCGCAGTATTTAAAAGATCTTACGGTAAAGTACAATACCAAAACTATTGGTAGTAAAAACTACGCTCAGAACAACAGGGCTAAAATGGCAGATCCTCGAGTAGTATCTGGCTTTAAGCCATTAACGAAAGAGTTGGTTTACCCTATAGTAATCGGTAAATCTTCAGGTAACCGACTATGGGATGTAGATGGTAATGAATATATAGATGCTTTAAATGGTTTTGGTTCTTGCTTTTTTGGCTATCAGCCAGATTTCATTAAAAAAGCCATGCATGACCAAATTGAATTAGGTTATGAAGTAGGGCCACAACACCCATTAGCGGGTGAGGTTTGTGAACTTTTATGTGAATTTACAGGTCATGATAGAGCTGCGTTGTGTAATACGGGGTCAGAAGCGGTGCTTGGAGCTATGCGTATTGCACGTACGGTTACCGGGCGTTCACTAATTGTTGCATTTACGGGTGCTTACCATGGTATTAACGATGAGGGTATTGTAAGAGGTTCTCAAAAGAAAAAAACATTTCCGGCTGCTGCAGGTATACTTCCAGAAGCGGTTCAGAATATGTTGATACTTGATTATGGAACAGATGAAAGTTTGCAGATCATTAAAGAAAGAGCTCATGAAATTGCTGGAGTACTTATAGAACCTGTTCAAAGTCGTAGACCAGAGTTTCAGCCAATAGAATTTATAAAGAATGTAAGAGAACTAACTACTAAAGAAGAGATTGCTTTTATTTTCGATGAGGTGATAACCGGTTTTAGAATGCACCCAGGTGGTGCTCAGGCATTATTCGATGTCAAGGCAGATTTAGCTACCTATGGTAAAGTTATGGGCGGCGGAGTTTCCATTGGCGCCATTGTAGGTAAAAAAGAATATATGGATGCGCTTGATGGCGGATTTTGGCAATATGGAGATGATTCTTATCCTGAAGTAGGGGTGACCTATTTTGCAGGTACTTTTGTTCGTCACCCTTTGGCTTTAGCTTCATCAAAGGCAGCCTTACTTCATATGAAAGAACAAGGTCCAAGTCTACAAGCGAATGTATCTGCTATGACAGAGCGCATGGCAAAAAGCCTAAATGCTACTTTTGCAAAAGACGGACTCCCTATAGAAATCACTTATTTTGGATCGTTATGGAGATTGAAGTTCAAGAAAGATATTCCGTATTCAGAATTACTATTCGTTAGTATGCGTGAAAAAGGAATTCATATTTGGGACGGTTTCCCTTGTTTCTTAACCACTGCTTATACTAGTGATGATGTTGATTTCTTGATGAAAACATTGTTGTCTTCAATAGATGAGTTGGTGGCTGTAGGAATCCTTTCTAAAGAAGGATTAAACGGTAATCATGTTGCTAGCTCGCAATCATCTTTTGATAAATTGAATACCCCACCAGTACGTGGTGCACGTTTGGGTAGAGATGAAAAAGGCCAACCAGCTTGGTATGTGGCAGATGCCAACCAAGAAAGTGGGTATATGAAAATTGATATTTAAAACATAAAAATCTTAAAGCTGAGATTGCCTTTTTAGATGACACATCTATTATTTACGTATGTAACCGATGACGGTAACGATGCTTTTTTTGCGGATGCAGAGCATATGTTCTCGGAGGAGTTTGTACGCAAATTTTCAAAATATAAACGTTGGCAAGATGCAAAATCTACCATATTAGGTAGGTTGCTTTTAGCTTACGGATTAAAAAATTTATATCAAGTAGATATAGATAACCTCAAGATGAATTTCTCAAAGGATAAAAAGCCCTTTTTAGAAAACTCATCTATTCAATTCAACATTTCACACTCTAATGATGTAATTGTTTGCGCAATTACATCGGTGGGTGCGATTGGTGTTGATATAGAGAAAATCAGTGCTATCCCTATTGAAGATTTTAAAGATCAATTCTCACCTTCAGAATATGAAACTATACTTAGGGCACCAAAAATAGTAGAGCAGTTCTATACGTATTGGACCCAAAAAGAAGCTGTAGTCAAATCTAACGGGTCTGGCTTGCATATACCTTTTCAATCCTTTGAAATCAGCAATCAATCTACAGTCATCGCTGACCAGCCCTATTATCTAAATGAAATCAGTATAGATGTTGACTACAAGTGTCATATAGCAACACAAAGCTTGATTCATGAAGATGATGTGACGATTATAGGTTTAAAATCCGAATTACTTAGCGAATTTGGATCGGTAAATAGCTTAATTTCTTTTCGATAATTATAATAAACAACGGTTATGGCCGTTTAACTGTTTACTTGCATATAGCAACTGCTTTCATAAAAGCTTAAATTGCCTTTTTTCTTAATTACGACGATTTTATAAACGATGATGTCGGAAATAATGTGAAACAGTTTTCTGTTTGAAGTAATTTTGAACCTTACTATGTTTACTAACCATAAGCGTTAAATTATTTTATTTATGAAAGCTATTATTTCCCCATTTAACCTAACAAAGACAAGAGTCAACGTACTTAAATACTCTTTGCTAGTATTCGTTGCACTGCAAATTTCATCTTGTGGCAGTGCAAAAAAGTCCTCTTACTTCAATGAAGTAGGTAACAATTCTTTTGCTACTTATTTCGAGCCCTTAGAGCCTGTTTTACAAAAGAACGATTTATTAAGCATAAACATTACGAGTTTAAATGCAGAAGTAACAGAGATGTTCAATCTAGCCAATAACGCTGGTGGAGCTCAGCCTACAGGGTATTTAATCGACCAAGATGGTTACATACGTTTCCCGGTCTTGGGTAAGATAGAAGTTTCTGGGTTGACCAAGAAACAGTTAAGAGAATATATCAGAGAAGAACTGATCTCTAAAAGATTATTAATGGAGCCGATCGTAGATATTCGTTTTTTGAATTTTAAGGTTTCTGTATTAGGAGAAGTAAATCAGCCTGCGGTATTTACCATACCGAATGAAAAAGTTACCTTATTAGAAGCATTAGGTATGGCAGGTGACATGACTATTTATGGACAGAGAAATAACGTTTTATTGATCAGTGAAGAAGATGGTATTAAGAGTACCAAAAGAATTGATTTGACATCAGACCAATTATTTACTTCACCGAATTACTACTTAAGACCTAATGATATTATATATGTACAGCCTAACGATAGAAAGGTTAGAAATACTTCTAATGCAGCTCAATGGTTTTCAATAGTACTAGGTTCATTATCATTAGCGGTAATTGCTATTGTTAATTTAAAATAATCCAATAAAATATTTTAGCGTAAATAGTTTACTTAAAACTTAATGTGTATTAGTAATTAAGATACCGGTTAAGTAGACTATAGCTTGTTTACCCTTTAAAATTGAATGTAATGACTGAAAAAGAATATTTCGATTCACAACTGTCTTCTAAAGAAAGCGGAGAAAATTTTGACTTGAAAGCATTGTTAGACAAGTACCTTAAATCGTGGAAATTCTTCTTGATTTCTTTAGTAATATTTTCAGGCATGGCCATACTTGCTTTGCAATTTATAGATACGTCTTATAATGTGTCCAGCAAATTATTATTAAAGAACGAAACTTCTAATATAGATGCCTCGGGCAATAACTTAGCGAACAATAATCCATTTAGTAACTCAGAAAGGGTGAACAATGCAATTGAGGTACTAACCTCGGTAAACTTAATGCGTTCGGTATTAGATTCGTTGTCACTACAAAGTAGATTTACGGTTCCTAATTCTTTTCCTTCCCAAGAAATTTATGGATCTGATGTACCTTTTAAAATGGTAATAGACACATTGTATCCTTTAGCTTACGAAACTAAATTGACCATAAAATTAGAGGGTAATGATAGTTTTAGCATTACAGAGGAATTTAAAGGTTCATCAGAAGAGAAAAATACCGCTAGTTCTGATTATGGTTATAATACCTATAACTATGGGTATAAAATTGAAAAACCTTATGGAGTTTTCACTATAGTTCCCAATGAAAGTAATACGTCTAAAGATACCAAGTTCATTGCAGATTTCAGGGATATTGATGAAATGGCACAAGACTATGTAAAAAAAGCTTTAAGCGTTTATGTGATCAACAAAGACGCTTCGGTAATCAATATTGTTTTAAAAGAGAAAATATCTGAAAAAGGAGAAGATATCATTAATACCCTGGTTGAAATATACGGGTTAAAATCATATTTGGCTGCGAATGCCTTGGCGTTGAATAATGTACAATTTATTGATGATCGTTTAAATACACTTTCTACAGAACTTAGTGAAGTAGAATTGAATGTGGCACAATTTAAAACAGATAATAAACTGGCTAGTGTTGACTTCGATGTAAATTCTTTTGCTGCACAAGAAATAGATTATGGCAGAAAATTAGCAGATTCAGAAATTGAGTTAAAGGTGTTAAGTGCTATAGAAAGCAATTTAAAAAGAGGTGATAGCGAATCTACCATAAATTCTTTGAGTCTTACGAGTCAAAATTTAATCTATCTAATTGATAGTTACAACAAACTATTAATAGACAAGAAAAGTCTACAAAGAACTGTACCTGAGAATAACCCTAGAATGATCGATATTAAAGATCAATTAGAGCAGCAAAGACAAAATATACTGGGTAGCCTTTCAACATCTAAGCAAGGCTTACGAACTGTTATTGGCAGTATAAAGGGTAAATCTGATCAGTTTGCAGCAAAGAAGCAGAGAATACCAACAATGCAAAGACAACTACTTGAAATTAGTAGAGAACAAGGTATTAAAGAAAATTTATTTCTTTATCTATTACAAAAACGAGAAGAAGCAGCTTTAATGGTTGGCGTTAGAAATGATAATTTCACGATAATCGATAGGGCTATAACCGATTTTGAATCTGGCTCGCCTAGTAAAAAACTATTTCTTTTAGTTGCCTTTTTAATGGGTCTTGCCCTACCGATAGGTTTTATACACCTTAAAGACGGTCTCAATTCTAAAGTGACCAGTAAGAGAGAAGTGGAGAAAAGGTTAAGCGTGCCGGTCATTGGTGAAATAGTGCACAATAGTGCTAAAAACAATTTAATAGAAAAAGGGGAAGAAGAAAGTCCTCTTGCACAAAGTTTTAGAATGATGCGAATGAATCTAGATTTTATGCTTTCTAAAAAGAAGGTACAAACTGTTCTAGTAACTTCGGCAATTAAAGGTGAAGGAAAAACTTTTTTCTCTTCAAATATGGGGGTGGCCTTGGCCTCATCTAGTAATAAGGTGCTAATACTAGAATTGGACAAACATAATCCTGAATTAATTGAGGCGCTCGGTGAGACAAGAAAGGAATATGGTGTTTCTAATTATCTAAATCAAAGCCACAATACAATAACGGTCAATGATCTTTTAATACCAGTAAGTAATAATCCTAATCTATTTGCAATTGGTTTGGGGTCAGAAAATATTGACGGTCTAGAGTCTTTCAATTCTAATAGAATGAATATTTTAATGAATCAATTAAGAAATGAGTTCGATTATATAATCATTGATTCTGCTCCCATAGGTAAATTGGCTGATACATTAGCGCTATCTAAATTTACAGACTGTTGTATCTATATGGTGAGAGAAAATCACTCTAAACTAGATGATTTAGCTATCATAGAAGATGTGAAGGTGAATAAAAAGTTTAAAAATCCTATGGTGGTTTTGAACGATGTAACTTCTAATTAATAGGTTGATTATTCAGTTAATCTAAAATTATAAGCACAAGGCAAAACGAAAATGAATATATATTATATCGTCACTTTATTCTTTTTAATATTCGCTTCTAAAGCCAATATCTTAGTTAAATCTAATTTAGCATGGTTTGTTTTTGAGGTGTTTATGATAATAATTGCCCTTTATTTTAATAGGGTAAAGAAGAAAGATGTGCAGTTTTTTATAATAAGTAGTGTAATTTTTTTCATCTATGTTTTATTTAGATTCAAATTAAATCAACTACCTACAGATTATTTAAAGAGTGATGTATTTTACTTTTTCAAGTTCGTATTAACATCCTACCTATTCTGTTTAATACTTAAGGAAAAGACATTATACTATTTAGTGAAAGTAATTTCACATTTGGCAATGATATCCATTGTTTTTTATGTGCTTCAATTTTATCAAGATGGTGCAATTTTAAAAGCAATAGGTACAGCATTTGAAAGCATTACCGTAAAAACGTATTCCTTACGATATTCAAATTTTTTAATATTTACGTACGATACTGTTCATTATTATAGAAATTCTGGCTTTTGTTGGGAGCCAGGGGCTTTCGGTTCATTTTTGACCATAGCGCTGTTGTTTAATTTTTTAACGAACGATTTTAAGCTGAATAAAGAAGCATTTATTATTACGCTTGCGATTCTAACAACAGTTTCAACCACAGCGTATTTGGGTGTATTTCTATTGTTTTTCTTGAGATATAGAGTGTTAAATAAGGGCAGTAAAGTGACCATCATTGCTTTTGCAATTTTATTAGCCCTTGCAATACCCAATGTTCCTTTTTTAGGGGAAAAAATTGTTGAAATATACGAGCAAGATATAAGGGATCTAAAAAGAATTGAGGAATTATCCATCTATTATAATGACGTGCAAAGACAAATTCCGCTGAATAGATTTGCCAGTGCAATATTCCTCTATGAGCAGTTTGATTGGAAGTTGTTTTTAGGCGTTAGTAACCAATATGATGAGTATTATATACATGAATACAATATTAATATATCGAATGGAATAATGGATTTTATAACCAAATTCGGTGTTGTAGGTCTCTTTGTATTATTGTATCGTTATGGTACTTTATGCAAGATGTATCTCCGTAAAACCGAATATGTTATTTATTCCGTACTGATTTTACTGATTCTTAGTTTTGGGGAACCCATATTAATGTTGCCTATTTGCGTCATATTTATGTTCTTGCCAACATTTAAGAATCAAGATTTTTCAGTTTTATCCTTTAATTACAGAACAAAATATTTAGAATTGCAAAAACCTAATAATTTATAATGATAAAAAGGTTTAATTCCATAAGGGTAATTATTCAATCTTATTTCCAAGGAAATTCTAGGACTAACTTGTTAGTTAAAAACGTTTTTTCTTCGTTGATTTTAAGAGGCTTGGGTACGGCAATAAATTTCTTGTTCGTTCCTTTAGTAATTAATTTTGTCAATGCTGAACGATACGGTATTTGGTTGACATTAAGTTCTGTGTTAACCTGGTTTACGTTGCTGGATATTGGGTTTGGTAACGGATTGAGAAATAAATTTTCTGAGGCCGTAGCACTCGATGATATTAAAGAACAGCGGAAACTAATACATACTACAGCTGCCGTTTTAATATTTATTTCAGCGGTCATATTT
>JANQUX010000023.1:11392-11741 GCA_030730545.1 Maribacter sp.
TTATACTCAATGTGGTATTTACCGATCAATTAAAATGGGATGAATTCTTGGGGGTAGATGCTTCGTACCGAACAGAATTGCAGCAGTTGGTTTTCTTGTTGATATCCTTCTTTAGTTTACAGTTCATTTTTCAAATTTATAACCCTATACAGTACGCATTACAGAAACCGGCAATGATTGCTAGAACAATTTTGGTTGGTAATGCGCTGGGTTTAATTGGTATTCTGTATTTAAGAGAATTTTCTGAGCCTTCATTATTTAATTTGGGTTTTGTAGTTATGGGTAGTAATGTGCTGTCTATATTCTTATTTACGGCATATTTCTTTATCGTTCAAAGACGAGATTTAAT
>JANQUX010000024.1:0-1824 GCA_030730545.1 Maribacter sp.
ATAAAAATGTAAACTTGGCTATGGCGAAAGATTTAATGGAAGATGTATCGTATTACGGCACAATGATGGTATATAAAGGTCATGCCGATGGTATGGTTTCGGGTGCTATACATACAACTCAGCATACTATAAGACCTGCATTACAGTTTATCAAAACTAAGCCAGGTGTATCTATAGTTTCTTCTATATTTTTCATGTGTTTACCGAACAGGGTTACCGTTTTTGGAGATTGCGCCATTAACCCGAACCCAGATTCTGAGCAGTTATCTGAAATTGCTATTTCATCTGCTGCTACAAGCGCAGCTTTTGGTATTGAGCCAAAAATAGCGATGCTATCTTATTCATCGGGTGCTTCTGGTGTTGGTGAAGATGTTGATAGAGTTCGTAAGGCTACTGAAATTATTAGAGAAAAAAGACCTGATCTTAAAGTTGAAGGTCCTATTCAATATGACGCTGCGGTAGATGCTAAAGTAGGACTAAGTAAATTGCCCGATTCTGAAGTTGCAGGGCAAGCTAGTGTATTTATATTTCCTGATTTAAATACTGGTAACAACACGTACAAAGCGGTACAACGTGAAACTGGTGCTTTGGCTATCGGACCAATGTTACAGGGTTTAAATAAGCCTGTAAATGACTTAAGCCGTGGCTGTACCGTAGATGATATTTTTAATACCGTAATCATAACTGCTATTCAAGCAGAAGGATTTTAAACCAATTTTCATGAATATTTTAATTATCAATTCCGGTAGCTCATCCATTAAATACCAACTTATAAAAATGCCCTCTAAAGAGGTTATTTGCGTTGGGTCCATTGAGCGTATTGGTAGTATAGATGCCATTTCTAATTATAAGACCGATGCCAATAAGGTTGAAAAAATTTACGAAATAGCTAGTCATAAAGCCGGTCTAGAACGTATTACTTCTCTTTTATTAGATGCTGAAATTGGTGTTCTTAATAGCACCGAAGATATTGATGCCATTGGGCATCGTGTTGTTCATGGTGGTGCCGATTATACTGAGACGACTTTAATTGATGAAGAGGTTAAAAGTAAAATTAACAAGCTATCAACTTTAGCTCCATTACACAACCCTGCTAATTTGCAAGGTATTGTTATGGCAGAAGAAATATTTACCACAGCAAAACAAGTGGTAGTTTTTGATACCGCCTTTCATGGCACTGTTCCTGTTAAAGCAAAAAAATATGCTTTACCCAATGAGTTATATGAGAACGACGGAATTCAAGCATACGGATTTCATGGTACCAGTCATAAATATGTTTCTGAAAAAGCAAATGAGTATCTGAATAAAGAAAACACAAAACTTATTTCTATTCACTTAGGAAACGGATGCAGTATTACCGCAATTAAAGATGGAAAAAGTATTGATCACAGTATGGGGTTTGCTCCTTCGAACGGACTTATAATGGGTACCCGAAGTGGAGATATTGATCATTCTATCATTTATTATATGGTGAATACTTTAGGATATAGCTTAGATGATGTCAACGAATTATTGAACAAAAAGAGTGGTATGCTAGGTCTTACCGGTTTTAATGATCTACGCGATATTGAAGAAGAAGCTAGCAATGGTAATGCAAACTGTATTCTAGCTTTAGAAATGAGTGCATACCGAATTCGAAAATATATAGGGGCATATACCGCTACCATGAACGGACTTGATGCCATCATATTTACTGCAGGTATTGGCGAAAATTCTAGCCTAATGCGCCAATTAGTTTGTAAAGATATGGGTTATTTTAATTTTCAATTAGATGATTCAAAAAATGACCTAAGATCAAAAAATATTAGAGAAGTAAATACCACA
>JANQUX010000024.1:1834-2255 GCA_030730545.1 Maribacter sp.
TTCTATGAAAATATAGTTTCAATATGCTTTTTCTATTTACGCTACCTATTATCAAATATGACGTAAATCATATGCCAAGTATTTTTAAGTGATTAATTTTATCTTGAAATATAAATTTTATAAACACTTAAAATTCAGTATTATGCAAAATGATAATGGAAATATTTTATTAGCAATATTAACCGGAGCTGCTATTGGCGCTGGAATAGGAATTTTATACGCACCTGATAAGGGAATTGAAACACGTCATAGAATCAAGAGAAAAGTTGAAGATACCAGTCATGAAATAGCTGAAAGAGTTTCTCACGCAAAAGATGAGTTAACTAAATCTGCCAATGAACAGAAAGATGCTTTTGACAGAAAATTAGATGAAGCAATTTCAACGATGAGTTACAAGGCAGATGATATCATCGACAAATTA
>JANQUX010000025.1 GCA_030730545.1 Maribacter sp.
TTGTAATAGTAATGGTCCTTTACCATGAGCTGGATTTTTAGGCCAGCCTACATAAGGGGTCGTGCCTTTAAGTTCTACATGATCTTGAACCAAAATTCCGTTATGGATTACGGTAATATCGCCTGACTTTATCTTACCGCCATCAACATTAAATTCTGGTGCATGGTAAATAATATCATACGTATTCCACTCACCTGTTGGTACAGAAGCCATAGCTAAAGGCACATGTTGTTTGTAAATAGACCCAACCTGACCATTTACATAGGTTGGATTGTCATTTTGATCCAGAATCTGAACTTCATATATTCCGTTCAAAAACACACCACTATTTGCTCTATTCTGATTATCTCTTTGTACTGGCAATGGAGATTTCCATTCTATATGCAACTGAACGTCACCAAAATTCTGCTTGGTCTGTATATTGCCGGTTTTGTCATTTACTGTCATACTACCATCTTTGTTCAAATGCCATTTGGCAGCAGTACTGTCATTTGTACTGATCCAATTCTCTAAGCCTGCACCATTAAAAAGTACAATGGCATCGCTTGGTGCAGCACTAGAAGTCGCAGGTTTAACAACGGCAACTTTAGGCTCATAAAACTCAGTTTCTTCGGGCTTAGTAGGCTCTTCGCCCATGTATTCTTCGTAAACGATTACACTATCTTTTACTGCTTCAATATGACTATCAGCATCTACCGTTACTTTTTCTTGACAAGAAATTACGGTTAAAGAAGCAGCTAACAGTAGTAATGAGTATCTATTTTTCATACCTAAATACAATTAAAGTTGTTTGATTTTTATGTTTCTAAAAGCGACTATGTTGCCATGATCTTGCAATCCGATTTTACCGGTAGTATATTTTCCGAATCCGTCCCAACCTGCAAATTTAGATTTTGCGACCATAGCATCCCATTGCTTATTTTCCACTGGGAATGTTACCATTACCGTACCGTTTAAGATAACGCTACCTATATGTGCATTGTGATCTACGGTAATAACCATAGTATTCCAATCCCCAACTGGGTTAGTAACATCTTTAGCTGGTGAAACCATATCATACAAAGCACCAGCTTGATGCGTTGTACCTGCTTTTGCATCTGGGTGTTTTTCATTATCTAAAATTTGAATCTCGGGACCAGTTTGATAACCTGTTCCAAATTTCTCATCTTCACTTACACCCCAAAAGACACCACTATTGCCCGCTTCAGATATTTTCCAATCTAAGCTTAATACAAAATTGGTATACTCTTTTCTTGTTACAAGGTCATGGTTTGTAGACTCTTCACCTTCAGCAGGTGGTGTGTACACTAAAGCGTCACCTTCAATCTTCCAAGCGTTACTTACTCCGTCAGTTTTAAACTCTTTCCATTGGTCTAATGATGAACCGTCGAATAAGACTTCCCAATCATTTTCAACAACGTCAACTTCTTCAACAGTAACTTCAGAAGTTTCTTTTTTCTCTTGTTTACATGCTATGAATAGGAATAAACACGCTACACTTACTATTACTCTTTTCATTTGTAGCCTATTTAGAGTCCCAACATCTTCTTCAACATTTCTTTATCGATTTCAGCACCTGCAAAATCATCAAAAGTCTTTTCTGTTGCCTCAATAATATGGTCAGAAATGAATTTTGCTCCTTCACGAGCACCTTGCTCCGGACTCTTAATACAACATTCCCATTCCATAACCGCCCAAACATCACAACCGTATTGTGTCAATTTAGAAAATATGGTTTTAAAATCTATTTGTCCATCACCTAAAGAACGGTATCTACCAGCTCTATTGCCCCAATCGTTATAACCACCAAAAGCACCTTTTTTACCAGTAGGGTTAAACTCAGAATCCTTCACGTGAAAAGATTTTATAAACTCATGATAATGGTCTATGTATGTGATATAGTCTAATTGTTGCAACACAAAATGGCTTGGATCATAAAGAATATTCACTCTTTTGTGATTACCAGTAGCTTCTAGAAAACGCTCAAAAGTATCTCCATCATGTAAATCTTCACCAGGGTGAATTTCATAACATACATCAACACCTTCTTTATCAAAATGATTTAAAATCGGTGTCCATCTTTTAGCCAATTCTTCAAAACCCATTTCCACTAAACCAGCAGGTCTTTGTGGCCAAGGGTGCATGGTATGCCACAATAAGGATCCCGAAAAAGTGGCATGCGCACTTAACCCAAGTCTTCTACTAGCCGTAGCTGCTTTTTTAACGGTTTCTATTGCCCATTCTGTTCTTGCT
>JANQUX010000026.1 GCA_030730545.1 Maribacter sp.
ATGCACAGATTAGTAAAATGTTAATTTTTTCTATTTGTAACTATTTGGTTAATGTAACAAATACGCCTTGTCGTCATGTATAGCTTAAAATTCTATGTTAAATTTTCAAATATTTTCATATTATATACTACCTATGTGTCCCTTTTTTTAATATAAAGTTTACGAAACTATAAAAGGATTATTAATTTAAACGCTGTACCTTAAAAAATGGAATATAACATAGCTTATGAATCTTAAAGACGGCGTAAAAACTGCTGAGAATAAAGTGTCTGCAGAGGCACGTAAACTTAGCGATATGGTTAAAGATACAAGTAAATCTTTAGTAGATCGCTTAGAGTGTTTCGAAGATATTATAAGTTTAGAAGTGGGCGATACGGGTTTGCACCGCGCCAAAACATTGGAACGTGAGTTCAATGTGCGTCAACTATACCTCAAATATGAAGGCGACAACCCTACGGGAACGCAAAAGGATCGCATTGCCTTTGCCCAACTTTATGATGCCCTTCGCCGCGAATTTTCTGTTGTAAGTTTAGCCACATGTGGTAATTACGGTGTGGCAATGGCTCTGGCATCTGATCTAGCGGGTATTGATTGTAAAATTTATATTCCAGAAAGTTACCATACCGATCGTGTGGTTGAAATGGAAAGTTTGGGCGCAGAGATTATTCGAATACCTGGTAGTTATGAAGATGTGGTGAAAGAGAGCTCGAAATTGGCTGCAGAACATGGTTGGTACGATGCCAACCCTGGTGGCGCCAACACTCCGCTACAAATATCGGCCTATGCTCAAATAGCTCAAGAAATTTTCGAAGATTTAGGCGATGCGCCAAAATACTGTGCGGTACCTGTTTCTAACGGAACATTGTTTGCCGGCATTTATCGCGGATTCGTAAATCTGTATAAAAGAGGAAAGACTTCTCGTATACCTAAAATGATTGCCGCATCATCGTCTCATAAGAACCCGATCGTGGAGTCTTTTTTATTAGGCTTAGATCATTGCAGGGATCTGAATCCGGCAGCAATTAAGGAAACGAAGTACAATGAACCTCTAATTAATTGGCATAGTTTCGATGGGGAAGAGGCATTATATGCTTTGCAAGAATCGGAAGGTGAAGCTTTTAATATCAGTGATAAAAAATTGAAAGAGATGACTTCTCTTTTATATAAAAAGGAAGGATTTCGAATTTTACCGGCATCGACAGCGGGTTTGATCGGACTTCTGCAATTAGACGAAAAAATGAATTTTGAACCTGACCGCTATGTGGCAGTGCTCACAGCAAAAAATTAAATAATAGATGAAGAAAGTTATTGACGGTAAGGCACTCGTATATTGTGAGGGAGCATTTAATACTCCGAATGGTAAAACAGCCCATGGGCTGGTTCGCTTTACCGAGCGTTACGAAATAGTAGGTGTTTTAGATGAAAAATATGCGGGTAGAGATGCTGGTGATGTGTTAGATGGTAGGCCAAACGGTATTCCTGTTTATAAAGATTTAGCGTCTGCCATTGTTGCTTTGACCGCTAGTCAAAATTTGCCAACCTACTTGGTAATCGGTCTTGCGCCCGATGGTGGTAGATTGCCAAAAGTAGCGAAAGCGACTATTAAAGCAGCTTTACAACATGGTTGGAACGTTGATAGTGGTTTGCATGATTTCTTGACCAATGATCCTGAACTTGTGGCTTTGGCCAAAGAGAAGAATGTGAAGATCAGAGATATTAGAAAGACGCCCGATCGTGATCAACTGCACTTTTTTACAGGTGATATTGAAAAAGTTGACTGCTTAAAATTAGCGGTTTTAGGAACGGATTCTGCCTTAGGTAAACGGACTACTGCTTGGATTTTGGTACA
The DNA here is from genome assembly GCA_030730545.1 of Maribacter sp. Taxonomy (GTDB): domain Bacteria; phylum Bacteroidota; class Bacteroidia; order Flavobacteriales; family Flavobacteriaceae; genus Maribacter. The sequence goes on from JANQUX010000026.1 coordinate 1,850, forward strand.
TGCATTTCGTAATGCGGGTAAAAAAGCAGAAATGATCGGAACCGGACAAACAGGATGGATGCAAGGTGCTAAATATAGTATGGTGATGGATAGTTGTATTAACGATTTCGTTTCAGGTGAAATCGAACATGCCGTAGTAAGTGCTTATACTAATGAAGACCCAGATGTTATTGTTATTGAAGGGCAAGGGAGTTTAATGAACCCTGCTTACCCTGGCGGATTTGAAATTCTAGCAGCCGGTAGACCAGACTATGTAATTCTACAACATGCACCAAAAAGATTAGAGTACGACGGATTCCCTGGGTATAAAATGCATTCTTTAGCAGAGCAGATTAATGCGATTCAGGTAATTTCTGGTAAGCAAGTTATTGCGATTACCGTGAAT
>JANQUX010000027.1 GCA_030730545.1 Maribacter sp.
GATTAGCTGCAGTAGAAGGTGGTATTGGCGCAGTAGTTTTCGCATCGGGTACAGCTGCAATTTCTACAGGATTATTAACTTTATTGAAAGCTGGTGATCACATTGTAGCATCTAGCAGTTTGTATGGTGGTACGTTTAATTTATTGAACGTAACCTTACCAAGATTCGGAATCACAACAACATTCGTTGATGCATCAGATCCTGAAAATTTTGGAAAAGCTGTACAGAAGAATACAAGAGCATTTTTTGTGGAGTCTTTAGGGAATCCGAAGTTAGATGTATTGGATTTAAAAGCAATTTCAAAAGAATCTAAAGCAGCGGGTGTACCTTTTATAGTGGATAATACAGTGGCTACTCCGTCATTGTTAAATCCGATTGAACATGGAGCAAACTTGGTAATTCACTCGCTGACAAAATATATCGGCGGACAAGGAACTTCGTTAGGAGGTGCTATTATTGACGCAGGTACTTTTGATTGGACAAATGGAAAATTCCCAGAGTTCACAGAACCATCTGCCGGTTACCACGGCTTGGTTTATAGTGAAGCATTAGGTGCGGCAGCATTTACCTTTAAATTAATATTAGAAGGCTTACGTGATTTCGGTGGAGCATTGAGTCCGTTTAACGCATTCCAAATAATTCAAGGTTTAGAAACTTTACCGGTGCGTATAAAGCAACATAGTGCAAATGCATTAGAATTGGCTACGTGGTTAGAGGGTAAAAAAGAAGTGGAATGGGTGAATTACCCAGGACTTAAAAGTAACAAATACAATGCGTTGGCAAAAGAATACTTGCCAAAGGGACAAAGCGGTATTGTAACCTTTGGCTTAAAAGGTGGGTTCGAAGCTGCTAAAAAAGTTACCGATGCTACAAAGATATTTTCGTTGCTAGCAAATATCGGTGATACGAAGTCATTGATCATTCACCCAGCAAGTACAACACACCAACAATTAACTGCCGAGCAGCAAGATAGTGCAGGTGTAGGTCAAGATTTAATTCGTTTATCTGTTGGTTTAGAAGACATCGAAGATTTAAAGTCAGATTTAGAGCAGGCATTTGCAAGTCTTTAATCTCGGTTTCCGATATAAAGCAAAATTGAAATAATTGGTCATTGAGCTAAAACTAAGTGACCGGTTATTTAAAATAGGAAAATATTACTGGCTGAGCGAAGTCGAAGCCAAGCCACAAATTGATTTTGAAATAGATGCTACATCAATTACAGATTAAACAATACAAGACCTTAAGCGGTACCTCGCAAGATATTCAATTATCGTATCAGGTATTCGGCAAAGAGTTGCATACGGCACCGATAATTTTGGTGAACCATGCTTTAACGGGTAACTCTAACGTTACCGGAGATGATGGTTGGTGGTCTGCACTTATCGGTGATGGAAAATGTATTGATACCCAGAAGTATACCATTTTGGCATTCAATATACCCGGTAACGGTCATGATAAATTCGTGATTGAAAACTACAAAGATTTTGTAGCTGGCGATGTGGCTAGAATGTTTTTATTGGGCTTGCAACAGTTAAAAATAGACCGATTGTTTGCATTAATTGGTGGGTCTTTAGGTGGTGGTATAGCTTGGGAAATGGCGGCATTACACCCAACATTGGCAGAGCATTTAATACCTGTGGCATCTGACTGGAAATCGACCGATTGGCTCATTGCCAACTGTCAGATTCAAGAGCAGTTTTTGGTAAACTCAAAACAACCTGTACACGATGCACGTATGCATGCAATGTTATGTTATAGAACTCCCGCTTCATTCAAAGAGCGCTTCAAAAGAAGTACGAATGAAGAACTGAAGGTCTTTAACGTAGAAAGCTGGTTAATGCATCATGGCGATAAGTTGCAAGAGCGTTTTCAATTATCAGCTTACAAGCTGATGAATCAGTTGTTGAAGACTATTGATGTCACTAGAGGTGGAGAAGAGAATTTTACCAAACTACAGAATAGCGATACCAATATTCATATTATAGGTGTCGATTCTGATATGTTCTTTACGGCACAAGAAAATAAAGATACGTTCAAACAATTGGCGCAAGCGAAGAGCAACGTAACCTATGGCGAAGTACAGTCATTACATGGTCATGATGCCTTTTTGATAGAGTTCGATCAAATGGAGAAATTATTGTCTGGTATTTTCAACACCAATGGTAATGTTAAGAAAATAAAGATTTTGAGAATTAAGAGTTATGTTTTTTATTAGTTTTTTG
>JANQUX010000028.1 GCA_030730545.1 Maribacter sp.
TTCAGAAATATAAAAATCAAAAAACTATAACCACCTCACCGATGAACAAAAGAGATTTTATAAAAAACGCAGCGGCCTTGTCCACATTTGTATTATTACCATCAGGACTTTGGTCTTGTAAAAAAGAAGAAACGAAATTAACCAGACTTCGTACTGCGCATATTGGTGTTGGTAATATGGGAGCTGAAGATTTAAAGGCAATTTCATCTCATAATAAAGTTGACGTAACCGTATTGTGCGACGTTGATGCAAACAACTTGGCAGAAGCTAAAAAGCTACATCCAAATGCAAAAACATATACCGATTACAGAGTGATGTTAAAAGAAATGGGCGATGAAATTGATGCTGTTGTGGTTTCTACGCCTGATCACACACACGCCCCTGCTTCAATGATGGCAATGGAAATGAACAAGCCAGTCTATTGCCAAAAACCATTGACTCATTATGTATCAGAGGCTAGAGCAATGAACAAATTGGCAGAAGAAAAAGGCTTGGTTACCCAAATGGGAATACAAGTACATTCCTTTTACGATTACAAACTAGCGACCTTACTAATACAATCGGGTATTATTGGTAAAGTACATACAGTACGTGCATGGTCGCCGAAAGATTGGGGCTATGATGGTGCCGAACCAACAGGCTCAGACCCTGTGCCAGAATCATTAGACTGGAATTTATGGCTTGGAACTTCAGCAGAAAGACCATATAAAGAAGGTTTTTACCACCCAGGAAATTGGAGGAAATTAGTGGATTATGGCTGTGGCACTTTAGGTGATATGGGCGTTCATATCTTTGACACACCGTATAACGCATTAGACCTTCAAGTTCCAATGACTATTAAAAACGAATGTAGAGAACCAAACGGATTCGGTTTTCCGCAAAACAATATTGTGACTTACGAATTTCCGCAGACCAATTATACTACCGAAACATTAAAATGGGTTTGGTACGATGGTCCGGGTGCACCAAAAGACCATGTGGACTTAATTCTACCAGGAGCTGAGAACATAACAGATTCAAAAGAAACTTCTGATGATTCTATGGAAGACAAAATGTCTTTGAAAACCAAAACTGCAGGTGAAGGTACATTACCAGATCAAGGCGCTATGTTCATTGGTGAAAAAGGTAGACTATTGCTACCACACTTTATGCAACTACCAAAGAAGATAGTAGATGGTAAATATGTAGATATTTCAGCAGAAATAGCAGCAGTAGAAAAAGCGAATAATATGGATAAACCAATTCGCGATTATGATTTGGAGGGACCTAAACATTACCACCAATTTGTAGATGCTTGTTTAGGCACAGATAAGACTACCGCTCCATTTTCATATGCATCAAGGCTTACAGAAACCATATTACTTGGTGTAATTGCCGGCAGGTTCCCAAATCAGGTTTTACATTGGGACAGTGAGAATGCAAAATTCGCCGAAGAGGAGGCAAATGCTTTCTTAGCAGGCGATTATAGAAATTTCTAAATCAATTATTAAAACTTCAAAACCACTTTCGAGTGGTTTTTTTATATGTATATTTAAAGAAACGGACCGCTAACTACTTACTCAAAATGACAACAATCTATACAAACATTTTTAGATTTGCTCTTTTACTCATTAGCGTTCTATTGGTTCAAAGTTGCACCGAAAACAAACAGCCAATACTTCAAATAAAGCCTCATACCACTATTGCTTTTATAGGAAATAATTTAGGATCAAGAATGTTGAATTATGGAAGTTTAGAAACAGAATTGCAATTGCGCTACCCAAACGATTCTTTAATTATAAGAAACATGTGCGATGGTGGCGACACTCCGGGTTTTCGTCCGCATTCGGGGCGTGTTTCCCCATGGGCTTTTCCTGGTGCAGAAAAATTTCAGACAGAATTAGCACAGAATTCTGGTAGCGAAGGAGTTTTTGAAACTCCAGATGAATGGCTTTCACGATTAGAAACTGATATAATTTTAGCCTTTTTCGGCTACAATGAATCTTTTGAAGGAATTAGCGGAGTAGAAAATTACAAGTTAGAGTTAGATGCATTTATCAAACATACGTTGAAACAGAAATATAATGGAGTTACCGCTCCGCAATTAGTAATCGTTTCGCCTATTGCTTTTGAAGATATTTCAGACCATGTTGATGTGCCAAATGGAGTCTCAGAAAATGAAAATCTAAACCTGTATGCCAATGCGATGAAAGAAGTCAGTAAGGCTAACAATGTTCCTTTTATTGATGTGTTTAACCCAACAAAAACTTGGTTTCAAAATTCCGATAAAGATTTGACCATAGATGGCTCTCAAATGAATAAAACCGGATATGATAAATTCGCTAAACTTTTAGCTGATGAACTTACCGGAAATAAAGCTATAAAACCTGAAAATAAAAGAATAGCTACAAACGAAGCTATCAACGAAAAAAATTTTTACTGGCATAATGATTATAAGATACCGAACGGAGTACATGTTTTTGGAAGACGTCATGCACCATATGGTACTGATAATTATCCGTATGAAATCAAAAAAACAAGAGAACTTACCGCAATAAGAGATTCGTCTATTTGGGCTACCGCTCAAGGCAATACTTATGATATAAATTCAGCTGATGCCCTAACAACTCAGCTACCTCCTGTAAAAACCAATTACAATTTAGCAAATGGCGAAGATCTTTTACATTATAAGTATGGAGAGGATGCAATTAAAACCTTGACCGTACCCAATGGGTATAAGGTTGAGTTATTTGCCTCTGAAAAAGAATTCCCCAATTTGGCTAACCCCGCACAAATATCTTTTGACAACAAAGGTCGATTGTGGGTCGCTACCCTGCCCTCTTATCCACATTACAAGCCAGGCGACCCAAAGCCAAATGATAAGATAATTATCTTAGAGGACACCGATAATGATGGTAAGGCAGACAAGGAAACGGTATTTGCAGATAAATTACATTTACCTATCGGATTTGAATTTTCACCAGAAGGCGTTTATGTCAGTCAAGGCACCAACTTAAAACTGTACAAAGATACCGATGGAGATGACAAGGCCGATAACGTTGAAATAATTCTGAGCGGATTTGATGACCATGATACCCACCACGCCATTTCGGCATTTTGTGCAGATCCTTCTGGAGCATTTTATATGTCTGAGGGTATATTTCTTCACACGAATGTTGAAACCTCATACGGACCAGTTCGAGCCACAAATGGTGGATTTTACAGGTACAATCCGCAACGAAAACATTTAGAGCGCACATTACAAGTAGCCATTCCGAATCCCTGGGGAATTGCTTTTGACGAATGGGGACAAGATTTCTTTTTACACACCTCAGGCCCCAAAGTAAACTGGATGATGCCAAGCTCGCTAAAACCAATTTATGGTATTGCATCTCCATTGACCGAAGAATTGATTGAAGAAGCACATCGGGTTAGACCAACTTCTGGAATGGAATTTATATCTAGCAGTCATTTCCCTGACGAAGTTCAAGGAGATATGTTATTAGCAAATTCTATCGGTTTCTTAGGTTTAAAGCAACATCAAATGATGGAAGATGGTACAGGCTACACATCTAAACATAGGCAAGATTTAATAACTAGTACCGATTCAAATTTTAGACCTGTTGAAATGGAATTTGCGCCAGATGGGTCATTATATATTGTTGATTGGCACAATGTACTCATCGGGCACATGCAGCATAATGCACGCGACCCTTTACGAGATCACGTACATGGAAGAATCTACAGAATCACCTACCCTTCTAGACCTCTAGTAAAACCCGCCAAAGTTGATGGAGCTTCTATAGAACAGCTACTCGAAAATTTAAAATTACCAGAGTATCGAACTCGATACAGAACACGTCGCGAGCTAAGAGGTCGAAATACCGATGAAGTTTTAAAATATTTAAGTACTTGGGTTAATAATTTAGATAAAAACAATAGTAATTATGACCACAATCGCCTAGAAGCTTTATGGGTTTCATGGGGCATGAACAAAGTAGATACAACACTTTTAGAATCACTACTAAAATCTGATGACCATAGAGTTCGTGCAGCAGCAGTTCGGGTAGTACGGTTTATGGGGCACCAATTAAATAATGCACAAGAATTGATGAAATCTGCTGCCGCCGATAACCATGGTAGAGTTAGATTGGAAGCCATTACCGCAGCATCTTGGTTACCTAAATCGGAAGGTATAGAAATATTGGAAGTCGCCAAAAATTATCCTCTAGACAAATGGATGCAAGATTCTTTCAGTTTTGCCGAAACAAGATTAACAGGTAACTTTCTTGAAGAAAATAAAGAACAAATTCTAGCATCGCACCTAAAAGGAAACGATTTAGAAGTCTTCGCAAAAGGAAAGAAAATTTACGAAACAGAAGGCTATTGCATAACCTGCCACCAAGAAAGTGGCGCAGGTTTACAAAAAGCGGGCTACCCAACCTTGGTAGGGCAAGAATGGGTTTTAGGAGATGAAGAACGATTGATAAAATTAGCATTACATGGACTTTACGGACCAATGAATATAATGGGCAATCAATATGAAGGCCAAGTACCTATGATGGCTTTCAAAGGACTTTTAAAAGATGATGAAATTGCAGCAGTTCTTACTTATGTTAGAAATTCTTTTGGCAATAAGGCATCAGTTATTGACCCCAATAAAGTGAAAGAGGTCAGAGAAGCAACTAAGGATCGTAACAGTTTTTATACCCCAGATGAGTTATTAGAAGAGCATCCCATGAAATAAATAATCATAAAATAGATCCTATGAAATTAAAATATATAGCACTACTCTTTATAAGCATACTAACCGCATGTGGAGAAAAAGCCAAAGAAAAGACAGCAACGAAAACTGAAGAAACCAAACCACTTCATATTGTTTTCGTAACTGGTGAAGAAGAATACCGATCAGAAGAATCATTCCCCATGTTGGCAAAATTAGCAAAAAGAGAACTGGGCGCAAAAGTTACCGTTGTCTATTCCGTAGATAGTTTAGGCTTCATTGACCCTAACAGAACTGATCATATTGCAGGGCTTGAAGCTTTAGAAACAGCAGATTTAATGGTGGTATTTATGCGTTTTAGAAATCTACTAAAGGGCGAACGAGATTATATTACCGACTACGTAGAATCTGGCAAACCAATAGTCGGTTTTAGAACATCTACCCATGCCTTTAAATATGATAATGATTCAACGTTAACCGAATTCAATGAAGCTTGGCCCGCAAAGGTTTTTGGTCAACAATGGATTACGCACCATGGTCATTTTGATGATGGTAAATTTCCTGTAACCAAAATATCAATAAAAGAAGGTCATGTTGACAACCCAATTTTAAAAGGATTTTCAGAATTCGAAGCCTACAGCTGGTTGTACCATGTAGATGGTGGCGATTGGAAACTTCAAGGAGATAGTGAGCCTTTTCTTATGGGGCTCTCCACAAAATCGCAACATGAAATCGATGGCAAATTAGAAGAGTTCTCTTTAAATAACCCAGTTGCATGGACCAAAAGCTATACCGGAACTTCAGGTAAAAAAGCAAGAGTATTCTTTACAACACTTGGGCATCCATATGACTTTAAACTACCCGTTGTTCGTAAAATTGCAATGAACGGAATCTATTGGGCATTAGATAAAGAAGATAGTATTCCTGCAGACGGCGTAAATGTAACCTTAGAAGATCCCTTCTTACCCAACAATTCAGGGTTCGGTCAAAAATTCAAAAAGAATCAAAAACCAGAGTCGATACAGTAGTACTTTACTAAATGTATGCTAATAGTTTTATGCGCTCTTTTAAAATGTTCTATTTTTGAAAAAAAAGTAGATTGAAAACCCTTTGCGCGTCCATCTTGTTATTTTTAACTTTCACAATTTTGGGTATAGCCCAAGATGCTAAAAGTGAAGAAGAATCAAAACAAATAAATATTGTCTATGGTGCCAACTTCACAAAAAATGAAGCTGAATACCCAGGTGCATCTATATTTAGTAAAGATGATCGACAAGTACAATTTGAACATCAAGGTGCCGACTTATGGTGCGATGTTGCTATTTACTACCAATTAGAGAATCGATTAGAAGCTATAGGAAATGTTGTTCTGAAGCAAGGTGACTCCGTCGAAATGACGAGTAAAAAAATCAACTATTTAGGTGATATAAAATTGGCAAAAGCATGGGGCAATGTTGTTTTGACAAACTCAGACATGACGCTCAGAACAGACACCCTTCGTTTAGATCGCGAAAAGCAGGAAGCTTTTTATCAAGATAATGGAACCGTAATAGATTCTGCTAATACTTTGACCAGTAAAATTGGCAAGTATTTTATGGAGCTTAAAAAGTATCAATTTTTAGATAGTGTACACGTAAAGAATCCGGAATATACTTTAGATTCTGAGCAGTTGGATTACTACACCACTTCTAAGAATGCTTACATGTACGGTCCGTCCACCATTAATGGCGAGACTTACAAAATATATTGTGAAAGAGGATTTTACGATACTAAAATTGAAAGCGGCTACGGAATTAAAAACACCCGAATAGATTATAATAACAGAATTATTGAAGGTGATAGTGTGTACTTTAACAAAGCAAAAGAATTTGCATCTGCTACTAATAATATCACTGTAACAGACACCATCAATAACGGAATAATTAGAGCACATTATGCCGAAGTTTACAAGGCAAAAGATTCAGTTTTTGCTACACGTAGAGCGGTTTCTATTTCGGTACAAGAAAGAGATTCACTTTACGTACATGGCGATACTTTGATGGTAACCGGTAAACCAGAAAATAGAATTCTACGTGCTTTTAGAAATGCAAAATTCTACAAAACCGATTTAAGCGGTAAATGCGATAGCATACACTCTGCCCAAACAACAGGCATTACTCAATTAATTAAAAATCCGATTATTTGGAACGGTGCCAACCAAATGACCGGTGATAGCATTCACCTAAAATCGAACTTAGAAACTGAAAAATTAGATTCGCTTAAAGTATTACAAAATGCATTTATTATTTCGTTAGATAGTGTCAGCATGACGGGCTACAACCAAGCAAAAGGAATCAACCTTTACGGTCAGTTTATTGAAAACGAATTAAAGATTATCGACCTAGTTCAAAATACTGAAGTAGTATACTATATGTATAATGATGATGATGAACTTATTGGCATCGATAAAACGGTATGCAGTAAAATACGCATTACTATGGCAGAAAATGATATCGAAGATCTTACATTTTACACTGATCCCGACGGCGATATATTTCCTGAAAAAGATTTACCTGAAAATAGTAGAATATTAAAAGGCTTTATTTGGCGCGGCGATGAGCGTATTCTTACCAAAGAAGATATTTTTGACGAAGACGATAACAATTTAAAACTTGTTGTTATTAACGGCATTGACAACCCTATTGATATTGATGCCGAAGAGCAACAACGAAGCAAAAACGCTACCGACCCTATTAACAATATTCCAGGACAGGATAAAGCAACAGATCCGAAAAAATCTGGGAATCCGAAAAAAATAAAATAAGTCTTTGACATGAATAAAGACTTTCTAAAATATCAAGCTCAAACCTCTCCGTATCCATTAGGGATGGAAGTATCTCATGCCAGTGGCAGTTATATTTATGATACCAATGGCAATGCACATCTAGATTTTGTTGCAGGTGTCTCAGCATGTACACTTGGTCATTGCCACCCAGAAGTGGTTGAAGCAATTAAAAATCAGGTAGAAAAGTATATGCATGTAATGGTATATGGTGAATATTCGCAATCACCAGCAACAACGTATACAAAATTATTGGCAGATAATTTACCAGAACCTTTAGAGGTAACCTATTTGGTAAATTCAGGAACCGAAGCAATAGAAGGTGCTTTAAAATTAGCCCGAAGATATACAGGACGTTCACAAATAATAGCGGCAAAATCTGCGTATCATGGTAATACCATGGGCAGCTTAAGCCTTATGGATTTTGAAGAACGTAAAAGTGTATTTAGACCTTTGCTGCCAGATATTTATCATATCGAATTCAACAACGAAAAAGATTTAGAGAAAATCACCACTAAAACTGCATGTGTAATATTAGAGACCATACAAGGTGGTGCTGGTTTTATACTCCCAAAAAACGATTATCTAAAGAAAGTAAAAGCACGCTGCGAAGAAATGGGTGCATTACTTATACTAGATGAAATACAGCCAGGTTTCGGCAGAACAGGAAAGTTATTCGCCTTTGAACATTTTGATTGTGTTCCCGATATTTTAGTAATTGGTAAAGGGATGGCATCTGGTTTACCTGTTGGCGCATTTACAGCAAGCAAAGAAATTATGCATACGCTGAGCGAGAACCCAAAATTGGGACATATTACTACATTTGGCGGTAATCCTGTAATTGCAGCTTCAAGTTTGGCAACTTTAAAGGTACTCTTAAGCTCAAATTTAATAGCAGAAACGTTAAGAAAAGAAACACTTTTTAAATCGCTATTAAAACATCCGAAGATAAAAGAAATTAGAGGTAGAGGTTTAATGCTTGCCCTAATAATGAATACGCCAGAAACAGCTAATGAACTGGTATTACGAGCAAAAGAGAAAAACCTAATTCTATTCTGGTTACTGTTCGAAAATAGAGCCGTACGTATTTCTCCGCCATTAACCATTTCAGATAAAGAAATTAAAGAAGGCTGCGCAATAATTTTAGCACTTCTTAACTCCATGTAAATCAACGTTGTTAACTAATTTGTTAATAATATCGATTCCTAAGATGGCTGAAACCCCATACAATCACTTACTTTTAAAATATCTTGTAAAACCAAAAAGTTCCTATGGCGTTAGAATCTAACGAGAGACCGGACAAGCCAATTACAAAATTCGAATCAATGTTGAAGACAGACGATGTCTATTTCTTTGATGCCGAAGATTTTGAGGATATTGTGCACCACTACCTAAATCATGGGAAGATTTCTTTGGCTAAAAAAGGAATTAAAATAGGCCTACAGCAACACCCAGCTTCGATAGAATTGAAATTACTTCAGGTTGAAGTCATGGTTTTCGAAAACCAGATGGAAAAAGCTGAAGCACTTTTAGATGAACTACAACAATTAGATAAACACAACGATGAAATTTATATTCAACGTGCCAATATCTTTTCGAAACGAGATGATCACGAAGGTGCCATTGATTTGCTGCAAAAAGCATTAAGCTTCACCGACAATAGTTTTGATATTTATAGCCTTTTGGGCATGGAGTATCTGTTTATGGACAACTTCAAAAATGCCAAAGAGAGCTTTATGAAATGTGTAGAGTTCGACGAAGAAGATTATTCTTCACTTTACAATGTGGTGTATTGTTTTGAGTTTCTTGAAGATTATGATGGTGCCATTATTTATTTAAACGGTTATTTAGAAAACAACCCATATTGCGAAGTTGCGTGGCATCAGTTAGGTAAACAATATTATTATAAACATATGTTTACCGAAGCCTTAACGGCTTTTGATTTTGCCATTATTTCTGATGATACTTTTATAGGAGCTTATTTTGAGAAAGGTAAAGTACTAGAAAAATTAGGAAGGTATAAAGAGGCTATTGAAAATTACGAGACGACCATTTCTATTGAGGATCCCACATCTCACGCATTTTTAAGAATAGGAAAATGTTACGAAAAGTTGAAAGATACCGAGATGGCAAAATACTATTTCTACCAAACCGTTCATGAAGATCCCTTATTAGATAAAGGTTGGTTAGCGATAACAAATTTATATTACAGTATTAAAGATTTTGAAAAGGCTATTTTCTACATCAACAAAGCGCTGAATATAGATGGTGAAAATCCGCAATACTGGAAAAAATGTGCCAATATTCATATGGCACTAAAAAACTATGACCAAGCAGATTTCGCTTTTAAACAAGCGGTAGATTTAGGAAACTTTGAATTGGAAACTTGGTTAAACTGGGCAGAAGTAGTGCATATTAATGGAGAAGAAGCAGCGGCAGTAGAAATTTTAACTCAAGGAAGAGAATTTTATCCTGATAATCTAAAGCTACTATATAATTCTGTAGGTTACCTATTATTGGCCGAAGATCCAATTAACGCACGTATTATGTTAATGGATGCTTTGAAAATTGACAAGAAGCTGAAAAAACTCCATTTGTTCACTGAAAATTTTCCAGAATATGGCAAGTCTGAATGGACGCAAGAAATTGTAAGAAAATACAATAAAACCTCATAGAAAAGGTTCTACATTTCATGAACAATAGAAAACTTAAAGATTATACGTTCATATCTCTAAAAGGTATGGCAATGGGTATTGCAGAATTAGTGCCAGGCGTATCTGGTGGTACAATTGCCTTTGTAACAGGCATATACGAAGAATTCATTACTTCTATAAATAACGTCAACCTTACTACTCTAAAAGTTTTAAAAGAAGAAGGTTTTAAAAAGTTCTGGGTGAAGTTAAATGGCAATTTTCTATTAGCCTTGGTCTTGGGTATGATGATTAGCATTTTCTCGCTATCAAAAGTCATTGCTTGGTTATTAGAAGAACACCCAATAATTACATGGTCTTTCTTTTTCGGTTTGGTTTTGGCAAGTGTCATTTTTGTAGCCAAATCGATAAAAAAATGGAATCTGCTAGCGATTATATTATTTGTAATAGGTACTGCAAGTGCTTTTTATATTACTACCCTACCCCCTTCTGCTAGTTCTGGTAGTCTACCATTTATATTTTTATCAGGTGCCATAGCAATCTGCGCCATGGTATTACCAGGTATCTCCGGTTCTTTTATATTGGTATTGTTAGGCTCGTACAAAACTGTATTAGAAGCTGTTAATGAAAGAGATTTTGGTATTGTTATCACTTTTGCATTTGGTGCTGCCTTCGGAATTTTGAGTTTTGCTCGAGTTTTAAAGTGGATGTTCACCAATTATAAAGATGCGACACTTGCCGTGTTAACAGGGTTTATCTTAGGATCGTTGAACAAAATATGGCCATGGAAGAATATTATTGAGATTATTCAGAATGGTAAAAAAGAAATTATAATCTACGAAAACATCTCACATTTCGCTTTTCAAGGTGATAATCAATTAACCTTTGCTATTGTAGCCGCTGTAATAGGTTTTTCTCTTATTTTTATATTAGAAAAATCAGCTTCTAAGAAGTAAAGCGAAAACCTACATGAACGAACCCCGATCCTTTACCGATAAATTTTTCTTGGTCGTAAAGGGACTTTGCATGGGTGCTGCCAATAAAGTACCTGGTGTATCTGGCGGTATTGTGGCCTTTGTCGGTGGTTTTTACGAAGAATTCATTTATTCCCTTCAAAAAATAAATGCAAAAGCCTTTAAGCTTCTTATTAATGGTAGACTTAAAAGTTTCTATCGGTATATAAATGGCACTTTTCTAACACTGCTTATTTTCGGTATGCTCGTTAGCTATTTCAGCATTTCGAAAATATTAGACTATTTTTTAGTAACACATGAGCTCGATGTTTGGTCTGCTTTTTTTGGTATGATCCTCGGCTCTATTTACTATATAGGCAAAGATTTCGATTATTGGAAAAAGAAAACATTT
>JANQUX010000029.1 GCA_030730545.1 Maribacter sp.
GTCTTTGGGTGAACGAATGCAACAAGCTTATTATCTGCCCCTTTTTTTGGCTTTTCATTGAGCAGTGTAAAACCTTCTTTCTTTAGCCGTTCCATTTCTGCAACAATATCTTCTACCTCAAATGCTACATGATGTATGCCCTCTCCCTTTTTTTCTAAAAATTTGGCAATGGGTCCGCCTGGTTCTGTGGCAGCCAAAAGCTCTATCTTATTAGGTCCGTTTTGAAAGAAAGAAGTCATTACACCCTCAGACGCTACTTCTTCTTGTTTATAGGGAGCAACACCCAATAATTTCTCGAAAAGCGCATTAGAATCTTCCATGTTCTTCACCGCTATACCTAAATGTTCAATCTTTTTCATGCCTTATTTGCTTCAGTGTACATCATATAGGGGTTAAGATACAATTTCTATGTATTTTTGCAGTATGGAAACGCAAAGACAACGTAAAATAGCTGGGGTCATTCAAAAAGATATTGTAGATATTCTACAAAAAGCTGCCATTGATGGCGGACTACGAAGTACGCTTATCTCCGTTTCTAAGGTTGCGGTGACTACCGATTTATCTATCGCGAAAGTATACTTAAGCATTTTCCCGAATGATAAAGCTGGCGAATTGATGGAAGGTATAAAATCTAACCAACCGCTTATTAAACACGAGCTTTCTCAACGCACCCGTAACCAATTACGTAGAGTGCCTGAGTTGTTATTTTATCTTGATGATTCTTTAGATTACATTGAAAATATTGAAAAGTCATTAAAACGCGAAGAGAACCCCATAGAAAACAGAGATTTGTTACCTAAACGTAAAAAATCTTGATCGGTTGAATTTTCCTCTCTATATCGCTAAAAGGTATGTGCGTTCTAAAAGCACCCAGAACGCAGTTAACATTATTAATTTTATCACCTTTTTAGTTATAGTTATTGGTTCTGCAGCACTGTTTATTGTGCTTTCGGCTTTCGCCGGATTAAAAACATTTAGCCTTTCGTTTACCGAATCTTTTGACCCAGATTTAAAAGCTTCTCCCGTAACCGGAAAGATTTTTACCATTACTCCTGAACAAGAACAACGTTTACAGTCTGTAGACGGACTAGCATTTTACTCTAAAGAACTAGAGGAAAAAGTATCTCTTGAACATCGAGGCAAAAACCATATTGCCTACATAAAAGGTATTGATAGTAATTACACCAAAGTAACCGGTGTTGATAGTACACTGTATATTGGCGACTGGACTATTAATGACACACAAGTAGTAGCTGGTTTGGGCATTGCCAATATTCTTGGGGTAACCATTAATCAGTTTCGTAGCCCAATGCAGATCTATGCTTTTAAACCTGGTAAAGGTTCTCTTTCACAAACTATGAACACATCAACGCTCTATAATCAACTACCCATGGTTATTGGCGGAGTGTATGCTGTAGAGGCAGATTTAGATAATAAATATGTGTTTGCAGATTTACGATTGACGCAAGCGTTACTTGAAAAAGATTCGCTTTCCATTTCTGGAATTAATTTTAAGATGGATGAAGGCATTGAACCTAGTGCTGTACGTTCAGAGATTAAATCCATTCTTGGTGCTGGTGTACAATTAAAAAACAGACAACAACTAAATAGTACGCTCTATAAAATGTTGAATACTGAAAACGTTGCTACATACCTCATCTTTACCTTGGTACTTATCATTGCGCTTTTTAATGTAGTAGGCGCGATCATTATGATGATTTTAGATAAGCAGCAGAATTCAAAAACCTTGTACAGCCTTGGTACGACAATTAAAGAATTACGTAGAATTTACTTTGTACAGGGAATTCTAGTAACCGGTTTTGGTGGATTTATTGGTGTGCTAATTGGTGTGCTAATCGTTTGGTCGCAACTTGCTTTTAGCTGGTTGAAAATTACGCCGTCGTTAGCTTACCCAGTAAAATTTGAGTTCATCAACATTGCCATTGTTCTTGCTACCATTATTGTGCTAGGTATTATCGCTTCTAAAATTGCAAGTAGCCGAATCAATAAAAAATTGGTTGATCTTTAAACAGCAGTAAACTTGTGGTCCCCAAACTTTTCCAAGACCTCATCAAAAGCTGCAAATACTGATGCAGAATCATCGCTAGTCACCATTTTCATACGATACTCCTTAAAATTAGGAATGCCTTTAAAATAGTTGGTATAATGCCTACGGGTTTCAAAAACGCCTAATATTTCACCTTTCC
>JANQUX010000030.1 GCA_030730545.1 Maribacter sp.
AAGTAGTACCACCAATTCCCCTTGCTGGAAAATTAATCACCCTTTTTAAAGCTTCTTCATCTTTTGGGTTAATTACCAAACGTAAGTAAGAAAGCACATCTTTAATCTCTTTACGTTGGTAAAAAGACAAACCACCATAAATACGATAAGGAATATCTCTTTTACGCAACGCATCTTCTATAGCCCTCGACTGGGAGTTTGTTCTATATAGTACGGCAAACTGACCATTGCCCATTTGCTGTTGCATGCGATGATCCCAAATAGAATTGGCTACAAACCTACCTTCTTCAGCATCTGTCGTACTTCTATGAATTTTAATAGCTGCACCATCATCATTCGCTGTCCAGACTACTTTCTCTATTTGGTTTTGGTTTTTTCCTATAACGGAGTTTGCGGCATTAACAATATTACGGGTAGAGCGGTAATTCTGCTCTAATCGATACATGCCTACATTATCATAATCTTTTTGAAAGTTCAAAATATTACTAATATTCGCCCCTCTAAAAGAGTAAATACTTTGTGCATCATCACCTACCACACATATATTTTGAAAACGATCGGCCAAAGCCTTTACGATCAAATATTGCGAATGGTTGGTATCTTGATACTCATCAACTAATATATATCTAAATCGATCCTGATACTTCATCAACACATCAGGAAAACGTGTTAACAGTTCATTTGTTCGCAGCAGTAAATCATCAAAATCCATCGCACCTGCCTTAAAACAACGATCTACATAATTTTCGTAAATATCGCCAGTTCTAGGTTTTTTCGCCATGGCATCTTGCTCTACTAAATCTGGATCATTACGATAAGCTTTTACGGTAATCAAGCTATTCTTAAAAGACGAAATTCTATTTTGAATCTGCTTGTACTTGTAAATATCCTTATCGAGTCCCATTTCCTTGATAATCGAAGATAATAACCGTTGAGAATCTTGGGTATCATAAATAGTGAAATTTGCCGGGTAGCCCAGTTTATCACCATCTATACGTAATAATTTAGCAAAAACGGAGTGGAATGTTCCCATCCAAAGATTTTTTGCTTCGCTAGCACCTACAATATTGGAAATACGTGCTTTCATTTCACGTGCTGCCTTATTGGTAAATGTTAATGATAAAATATTAAAAGAATCTACACCCTGCGCCATTAGGTGTGCAATTCTATAGGTAAGTACTCGGGTTTTACCCGATCCAGCACCAGCAATAACCATTAAAGGTCCGTCTTTATGCAAAACAGGAGCCTTTTGGGCATCGTTCAATTCATCTATAAATGAGCTCAAATTTTCTTTTTTTAATGACGTAAATTTAGCCATTATTGAGAGATAGAAAAAGTGAAGTGTTTTAGATTTGTGAACAATGGATGGTATTTCTTTTCATTTTGAATATATTTAAACTTTAATTCCGCATAAAGAGCTTACCGGTTGATACATTTAGGCTAAATGACCAACCGAAATAAAGAGAACCAATTAACATTAAATACTGATTATGAGAAAACTAGGAGTGTTAGCCCTTGTTCTTTTCGGTTTTACCGTTCAGGCGCAAGGTCCAAATCTTGAAAAAGACTATAAGGCAATAGAAAGCAAGGTAGTTGATTGGAGAAGAGAAATTCATCAGAATCCGGAATTAGGGAATCGTGAATACAAAACAGCAGAAAAAATTGCAAAGCACCTAAAATCTTTGGGTATTGAAGTTCAGACTGGCGTTGCTCATACTGGCGTAGTTGGAATTTTAAAAGGAGACTTACCGGGTAAAGTAGTTGCACTAAGAGCAGATATTGATGCCTTACCAGTTACAGAGCGTAATGACTTGCCGTATAAATCTAACGTTACTTCAGAATTTATGGGTGAAAAAGTAGGTGTTATGCATGCATGTGGGCATGATACGCATACTGCTATTTTAATGGGCGTTGCAGAAGTAATGTCTAAAAACAAGGATAAGATAAAAGGTACCGTAAAGTTCATTTTTCAACCAGCAGAAGAAGGACCGCCACCAGGAGAAGAAGGTGGAGCACTTTTAATGGTAAAAGAAGGTGTTATGAATAGCCCTAAAGTTGATGCAATTTTCGGTTTACATATTAACTCTCAAACTCCTGTCGGGGTTATTAAGTATAAATCTGGTGGTACTATGGCTGCTGCACAAAGCTTTACTATTATCGTAAAAGGAAAACAATCGCACGGTTCTCAACCATGGTCAGGGGTTGAC
>JANQUX010000031.1 GCA_030730545.1 Maribacter sp.
AAGCAGAAGTGCTTAAAGTCTTATTATTGAACGGCGCCAACCTTAGTATTAAAAGCGATCAAGGTTATACTGCGAAAGACTATGCGAAAATGTCGAATGCTAAAGATGTATTAGATGTAATTATGCAAGATTCATAGTTTTATCTTTATGAAAATTAAAAGGGCTCATTGAAATTTCAATGAGCCCTTTTTAAATACTACAAATTTCTACTCCAAATAGTGTTCAGGTAAAAGAGTAAAACGCATTAAAAATCAAATCCATTCGCTGC
This sequence comes from Maribacter sp., assembly GCA_030730545.1. Lineage (GTDB taxonomy): Bacteria > Bacteroidota > Bacteroidia > Flavobacteriales > Flavobacteriaceae > Maribacter. The sequence goes on from JANQUX010000031.1 coordinate 269, forward strand.
TCTGACAACAAACGCATACAGTGCCGAAAATATCATTAGGGCACAAAATACTGAGTAGACCTTTAAAAAAGTAACCAATACTATTGGTTTACAGTTCTCAAACGCCTGCACGTACAAGTTTCTGAAATGTGTAATTGTTCCCATTATAGTGTTCTTCTATGATTAAATCATAGCTACAAAGGCAATTCATAAATGGTAAAATAAGCTTGGGACTTCCTCAAATCTACAAAAAATATAAGCACTGCGTATTGTCCTCTAGACCAACTGTACAAAAAATCCGATTAACCTTGGTTTTTGTATTTATCTATGGCTTCTCTGATTTTTTCTATTCTATTTTCAGGATCAGGGTGGGTACTTTGAAATTCAGGAGTACGATTTGGACCGCCAGCTGATTTTAAAATTTCCATCACCTTTATCATCTCGTAAGGGTCATAACCAGATTGAATCATAAATAGAACACCTAGTTCATCACTTTCCAATTCATCGCCACGACCATTTTTTAGTAGTGTGTTCTGGCCAATGCTTCCTAAAATACTACCCATATCGCCAGCACCAACTGTTGCTCCCATAGTTGCAGTTTGCCAAGTTTGGCTATCGGCTATTCTTTCAGCAGAATGTCTACCGATCACATGACCAATTTCATGACCTAAAACACCGGCTAATTGCGCTTCATTAAGTTGCGAGAATAAGGCATAAGTAATAAAACACTGTCCGCCAGGTAATGCGAAGGCATTTATCGTTTGATCATCAGCCAATAAATGAAAATCATATTGATAAGGGGTTTCTCTGGCTATACTATTTTGAACCAATTTATTACCGACAGATTCTACAAAAGCCTGTAAACGTTGATCAGGGTATAGACCGCCATGTTGTTGCGCCATTTCTGGTGCACTTTGTAAACCGATAGCGATTTCTTGTTCAGAAGACATAGTAATATGTTGCGATCGACCAGTATAGGGGTTCTCTTCGGTATTGCTACATTTTTGAATAAATGCAAAGGCAACAATGGCCAAGCCGATAAATATTCTAATTTTCCAACTTCCTCTTCTCATGGTAATGTGTTATAGTACAGGTTCTAATGTACGAAATGCTTACAGTAGATTTCTATTAATATCTAATATATTATTTTGTATGTAAGATCTTAAAAAGCCCATTGTAAAATTCTCGGCACCATAAAAATCTTCGCGAATAAGAATAGAGGCAATGTTTTTACTTCTAAACTGTTCAAGCATTGGTATCGATAATGGGGCATAGCTATAGTGCCATGGCTCGTATTTGAAACCTCTTCTTTTTGCTTCGTCGGTATACACTAAGAAAAATCCGTAGGTTTCCGAATTTTCGTCCATCCATTTTTTAAAGTCGACATAGGGTCCGTCACCTTCAAATTTATGTGGTACCAATACATCGCCATCTACTTTTCTATATCCGTCGACAACGTCAATATCGGTTCCCCAGTGATGTCTGCTCGTACCAGGTATGGTAGAATATTCAATGATTTTATCAATGGCATCAGTAGGGCTCATGCCATCGTCATCTGTATATTTTAAGTATTTACGTTCAAAAATGGCTTCTTGCCTATCATAATTTCTGAAGCTTGAAACTATTTTGAGGTCGATACCATCTTTGTATGCTGCTTTTTTCATTTCAACAAAAGCATCATGAGCTTCTTTTCGAAGATTAATATCTTTTCCATAGAGCTCAATATCTTCTTTCCCCATGAGTTCTAATATGGAATATTCGGTATCTTCTTGAATAAAGAAAGTTGGGGCAATGGCTAATGCCAAAGCAGCTGAACTGCTTCTGTTGATAAATGTTCTTCTCTGCATAACTCTATATTGGTGTTATTTAATACAAAAGATTTGCCAAACTTGATCAAAAGAGAAAAAACTTTTGAAATTGGTAAATCATGCAATGTAAAAGTAATGAATCTTGA
>JANQUX010000032.1 GCA_030730545.1 Maribacter sp.
CAACGAAATAATCGGAGCAATACCAGGTGAGGTTTTTGTACATAGAAACATTGCAAACATGGTGGTACACTCAGACATGAATATGCTTAGTGTGTTAGATTACGCGGTAAATGTGCTTAAAATTAAGCATATCATCGTGTGCGGTCATTATGGGTGTGGTGTTGTAAAAGCTGCCATGGGAAGCAAGTCTTACGGCTTGGCAGATAACTGGATCCGTCACATTAGAGATGTTTACAGACAACATCAAAAAGAGTTGGGAGACATTACTGATGAAGAGAAAGTCTTTGACCGTTTTGTCGAATTTAATGCTATGGAGCAGGTGTACAATCTTGCAAAAACTTCGATTGTACAAAACGCTTGGGAAAGAGGTCAAGACCTTTATTTACATGGCTGGGTGTATGGTGTGGGAACCGGAATCGTAAAAGATTTAGAGGTTAATTTTAGTTGTAATTCTCAATTAGAGGAATTCTATAAACTAGGAATTATATGACCATAGCTTAATCACAAAAAGAACTATTAATCTTTAAGAATATTGGTTTCAAATCCGTCAATACTTTTAGTGTTTTTGTTTTTCCAATATGCTTCAATTTTATCTTCTCCTTGCTTTTTAGACCAATCATTTAAGGTTGTTCGCTCTTCTTTAAAATCCATAAACGGAACCGCAAAACCGCAAGAAGTCTGCACTAAATCTACATTCATTTCAATTATTTGCCTTGCCCCTATATTTTCAGGAAACAGTTGAGAAAAGTGATTAAAAACACTGTCACGTTTATGATATATTTTGGCTTCGCCATATAATCTTAAAATCATGGGCTTACCTTCAAAAGCACAGAACATGATGGTCATTCTATTATTCTTCAACAAATGAGCTGCAGTTTCATTACCACTACCCGTAAGGTTTAACCAAACAATTTTACTCTGATTAATCACCCTAAAAGAATCTGTGCCTTTGGGCGAGACATTTACATTGCCTTCAGCAGCTGCTGTGCCTACAAAAAATATCTTCTGATTTTCTATGAATTCTTGTAATGCGGGAGTTATAGCATCTAATTTCTTTCCCATGGTTTCTTGTTTGGTTGATTTTTGTCCTAATTTACTACCCTTAAAATGGTTATCATAAACTGGCTGTCATTTTTCCTAAATTAATCTTCTCTGCTTTAATAAAGTTGATATCACGTACATACTCCATCTTGCCCCATAAATAGGTATTTCCTTTAAGCCCTTTGGTCATTCGCATTCTGCGGTTCAATCGTTTTGTTTCTTGTTCGGTCGCTAATCTTCTTTCGCCAAGCTCACCATATAATTTTATAGCGGGATAGTCTGAAAATTTTTCTTTGAACAATGCTCCAAGCCAAAAGAACCTACTACTATTCACCCCAAGAAGACATATATTCTTATTCATTTTTGCATGTAATGGTAATTTCTTTGGGAATTTTTCGAAATAAAATCCGGATTGATTATCATTCAGAAATAGCGAACCAATTGGCGTGACAGTCGGGTTGTTCTCCGCATCTACAGATGCTATTGAAATATGAAAATTAGAACTAAAACTCTTATTGAAATGGGTTCTTATCTTTTTCCAGTCTTGAGTGATGTTCATTAACAAAGTTATTTAATATGTAAAAATTTTATTTGATCTATTCAATGTTAATCTTTAGCATTTTATAAGATTCTAAAGTGCTTAAATCTATAATTTCATTTGTGTTCGTATCTAAATTACCCAATTGCGTATTCATGATAAAATAAATATGACCATCAAAAATATCAAAAGTGGTCGGGATTATAAATTCTTCGGTAAACTCAACTAATCTATCATTTGAAACTACTTCAGTGAGATTATCGTTAAGGTTAAACTTAAAGAGTCCGTTTAATGTTGAATCTCCCCAAGCGTTAACTATTCCGTATAAATTATTTTGGTGAAATTTTAATCCGTCAATACTAGAAAATTGATCTTGGGGCACATTAAGTATTTTCTTTGAGGAGATATCAACTACCCCTATACCTCTATCTGTTGCTAAATACAAATATTGATCATTATCAGAAATTGTAATTCCGTTACAGTTTGGTATTTCTTCTGAATTTATAAAAACCTCTATATCATTACTTGGTCTGTCAATTTTATAAACTTTATTACTTTGAGAATCAGTAATAAAAATAATATTATTAGCGCTTACAGCTAAATCGTTCCTATAATGAAC
>JANQUX010000033.1 GCA_030730545.1 Maribacter sp.
TATGGATGAGATGATCCCTAAAGATGGCACATATTGGGGAGCTGCTTCATTTGGTTTTGAAGAAAAATCTGTTGATGCAGAAGATGACCTTAAAGCATTATATGAAAAAATTAATGCTAACCCATTAATCCTATATTTCGACACTGCAGAGGCATCAATAAATCTAGATGCTGAACAAAGACAAAAAATTGCTGATATTTCTAGATATTTAGATAAGGTTTCTGATGCTAAGACAAGCGTAGTAGGTCATACAGATGCCACTGGACAAGCAAGTACAAATATGAGACTAGGGCAAGACAGAGCAGAATTCGCTAAAAATTACTTAATGCAAAACGGAATAGCTGCAGATAAAATAATTGCTACGTCTAAAGGACAAACGCAACCAATCGCTACTAATGCCACTGAAGAAGGCAGAGTAAAAAATAGACGAACAGTTATTACATTAAAATAAAACATACACTAATCCTATAAATAAGTAAAATCATGAATTTTGAAAATATGAACATTTGGTGCTGGATAATTCCAATATTAGTAGGTCTTATCTGCGGTATATTAGGTTACCTTTTAGGAAAAGGTTCTGCCAAGGTAATAGACAACTCTGCTGAAATCAATAGTCTTACCGCTAGTAATACAAAGTTAAAAGGCGAATTGTCAGATTTAAACAATTTAAAAGCAAGCAATAGCAAACTAAAAGCTGATTTAGATGCGTGTAACCAAAGAGTAATTGCTGCAAGCAAAGTAGTAACACCTGCTCCGGTTGCCCCTAGCGCACCAAGTACTAATTTATCTTTTGCTGCTGGCGCCGCTACAAGTAGTGCTCTAGCCTTTGATGGCTCTGCTGCCAAAGCTGCTTTTGGAAAAACTATAAAACAAGACGATTTAAAACTTGTAGAAGGTATTGGTCCAAAAATTGAAGGTATGTTCAAAGACCATGGCATTAAAACTTGGAAAGAACTTTCTGAGGCTAGCCTAGAAGCATGTCAAAAAATATTGGATACTGGCGGAACAAGTTATAAAATACATGATCCTGCTTCTTGGCCATTACAAGCTAAAATGTGCTACGAAGGTAAATGGGCAGAACTTGTAAAATGGCAAGATGAACACAAACACGGTAAACTATAACTTACAGTTAAAAACAAAAAAAATCCCGATCATTACTAATCGGGATTTTTTATTTTATAATGCTCCGTTTGCCTCAACCCACTTAAAGTGATATTGATCTTGCGGAAATTTCATACGCTCTGCAATTCTTTCTAATCTTGAAGGCAACTTAACTAAATAATCACGTGCCTTTTCAGCTTCTTCATTTAAAGAACGAACCGTATCGATTTCCCAATACGCATTAAGCTTACTTAGAATATCAACATAATCTTGCGCAGTATATACACCTAATCGTTGTGCACAGTTAGAGAAGTTTTCAAATGCTGATCCTATTGTACCACCAGACTCACGTAAAAAGTGCGCTGGCATAACAATCTTTTTCTTCATCATATCTGCAAAGGCAATCATCATACCCGATGGATCTTCGCCTAAAATAGTCTTCACGAATTCTCTGTACGCCAAGTGATGTCTCATTTCATCACCGGCAATAATGGTACACATTTTACCCAATAATGCGTTTCCTTTTTTCTTTGCCATTTGCCCCACACGTTTGTGCGAAATATTAGTAGCTAATTCTTGAAAAGAGGTATATACAAAGTTTTTATATGGATCACGATCGGTACCGATATCAAAACCATCGGAAATTAAATGTTGCGTAGTAATTTCTATTTCTCTCATATTTACCCTTCCAGATAAATAAAGATATTTGTTCAGCACATCGCCGTGTCTATTTTCTTCAGCGGTCCATGCGCGAACCCATTTTGCCCAGCCGTTTGTTTTATGGTCACCATGTTGGTCAACACCAACAACATCCATTAACCACGATTCATAGGTTGGCAATGCCTCTTCGGTTATGGTATCTGCTACCATGGTTACCCAAAAATCATATCCCAAATCTTTAGACTCTTCACGAATATCTTTCACCTCTTGCAAAAAGGTATCTTTTTCAGAATTTGGTAAAAAATCTGTTGGTTGCCATATATCCTCTGGTTTTATAAGGAAAGATTCCATGAAACTTTCTACCTTAGGCTCTAAAGCCTGCATCACTTCTAATCTTATATTTTTAGTAGACATAGTTTAGTTTTTATTAAAGATCGTCAATAAAACAATCAATTTTTAAGTAAAGTTAATGGTTTTCTTAGTTTCTGCCCTTTTCATTAGGATAAAAGGTGTAAACAGGATCACTTTGCCAGTATTCTTTTGAATCTGCATCAAAGACTGTTAACGGACCCTTAAAGGCTGCACCTGTATCAATATTCCAAACATTGGCTGCTTTCTGTGGTGTCGTTTTTCCAATACGAGTAACGGGAGTGTGCCCTATATAAATTTCAGAATAGTTTGTTAATCGCTTCGGATAGTGAATATGATCTTTATCTAAATCTGTATTTAATGAAAGTGCCAATTCCCAGAGTGTACGATCCCAATAGAACGTTTTTTTAAAATACTCATGTTCTATACCTTTTAAATTGGTAAAACCCGCGTGTAAGAACAATCTGCTTTCTGAATCTAAATAGTAATTATTTAAGCTTTCATAAAATTTCAAGTGTGTATTCTTGGTTTCTTTTGTAGCCTTACCATATGAATTTGAAGTCGCCTCGCCACCATGCATAAACCAGGTTGGGTTATCTGCTTGGCCTGTTAACCACTCGTAGCAAAGCTCGTCATGGTTGCCCCTTAAGTATATACAATTATAAGTTTCTTTTAATTGCAAAAGATAATTTACCGTTTCAACAGCCTCTGACCAGCCATCGATATAATCTCCTAAGAAAATAATAGTATCATTTTCTGTTATAGCGGCTTTCTCAAGTACTTGTTTTAAGGCCTGTAACCCTGAATGAATATCACCTACTACCAGTGTTCTTTTTAAACTCATTTAGCAAAAATCGCAATTATGGCTATTATGACAAGGATAAAAATCACTAAAAAGAAAATTTTCCAAAACGAATATGGCCTATTTCCACTTAGCACCCCTGTTTGCCCATTTATATAAAAATTAAACTCCTTACCATCATACCTATATGAACTAAGATATATAGGAAGCAAAATATGCTTGAACCTCTCATCGGTCAATTTAATATCGGCATTTGCTACTCTTTGGGTATCACCGCCAATATCTCGTTTTATCCAATTATAAGCGATATTCTTTGCTTCTTGAAAAGATTTGTGATGCCCTTCTTTTAGCGATACCGTATATTTCTCTGTCACAAAACCAGATAGATATTTTGAGTTAAATCCCACCAAATCCTTAAGATTCCAGAAGGCAACTTTAGCCGGAATTTCTTTTCGTTTCTTTTCTGATGCACTTATGAGTATATCATCAACAAAACCATCTACTTTACCAGCAGCATAGGTCCACCTTGTTTTTCTTACCTGCCTAGTTCTTTTTCCTTTATTACTATTATAGGTTTGGGTTTCATAGTAATAATCTCCTCTTTGCCCTTGGTAAGATGCAAAAAGGTTGGCATCGAACGTCCAGTACGGTATATACAACCCATGCAAACCTTCTGGGTCTAATGCTGCCTTTTTCAAATTATCTGGCGCAAACCAAATTTTGCCTACCCAGGCTTTAAAAATAGAATGTGCCTTTTTCGAATCTAACTGAAAAGGCACCAGGGCACCAGGTAAGATCCACCCTTCTTTTTCAATGTCCTCCCTAATTAAAGGCTCGCTACAATACACACAATTAAGCGATTTGTAATTTTCCTCTACATGCTGGTTGGCTCCACAATTCTTACAATGCAGTAATTCTATGGTTTCTGTATAGGCATTTTCACCAACGATTTTGAGGTAATGCTCTAATTCTAGCTCTTCGAAGCTACTTTTAGATTGCTCAATAAATTCTTCATAACCACAATACTCGCATGTAAGTTGATGCGAGCCTGGCTTAAATTTTAACTCGGCACCACAATTGGCGCATGCTTTTTTATATTCCGATTGTTGAATATCGTCCATAGAAAGTATCCCTTCTCCAAGAAAGGCCAGTTTATTTATGCAAAATTATGTAGTTGGTAAAGGTGGTGGTGTATTACCGCCTAAGAAAGATTTTAATTCTTCAATTTCTTTAAGTACCGTCCAATTTGCCATTCCTTGTTTCCAGATCAAAGAATCTCTATTAATAGTTCTGCTTGCAAACAACTCCTTAAGTTTTTCTAATGAAACCGGACCCAATTGCTGACCACTTACCGCATAAAAGTAAGAAACCTGCACAGGCATCGGTGGTGGTGCTTGTGGCTGTGCTGCTTGCCCACCGAATGGTTGCGCCCCAGGTTGCCCCATTAAACCACCCATTTGTTGCGCTAGTACAAAGCCCATACCCATGCCCATACCTGCACCAGCTGTACCGCCTTCATTTTTTGCAGCCAACTCCATGGCTTTAGCGGCTTTGAACTGTGCTAATTTGCCCATGTCCAATTTATCTAAACGACTATATTCGAAAATTTCTTTTTTAAGCTCTTCTGGCATCGATACATTTTCGATGTAGAACCGCTCTAACTCAATACCTACCCTATTAAACTCTGGCTGCATTACCACTTGGCAGGTTTCAGAAAGTTCGCTAGTATTTGCCGCGTATAATTCAATTGGTAAATTAGCTTCACCAACCGTATCTGTAAAACGGGTTACTATCAAACTTTTTAAATGTTCATTAATTTCATAATTAGTGAAATTACCATCGGTACCCACCACATCTACTATAAACTTACCTGGATCATTAATTCTAAAACTATAGGTACCAAAAGCGCGTATTTCTACCAAACCGAAGCGGTCATCGCTTAACATGAACGGATTCTTGGTTCCCCATTTCTCATCTGTAAACAACCGCGTATTAACAAAATACACCTCAGCCTTGAACGGACTATCAAACCCATATTTCCATCCTTTCAGAGTGGTTAAAATTGGAAGGTTTTGAGTATTTAACGTATACGTACCCGGCTTAAACACGTCTGCCAATTGCCCTTCATTAATAAAAACGGCTGTTTGCCCTTCGCGAACAATTAACTGCGCATTATTTTTTATTTCATTTTGGTAACGCTCAAAACGATGAACAATAGTATCATTTGTATTATCTAGCCATTCAACAATATCTATAAATTCGTGGCTCAACTTTTTCTTTATTTCATCAAATATGCTCATGGTCAGTATGTGTTTTAAAATGTGCAATTCAAGATATGCAATTCATCAACAGAGCCAAAACCCTCAGCATAATAATTCAATAAAATAATAGGTAAACAACCTTAATTTAATATTTCCTTAAGATTATTTAGGAAATGGTTGCTTTTTCTAATTAACTTGGGCTTCCTAATTTTTTTTTCAGAACTATGAAAAAGGTATTTTGTATTGGTGAATTGTTGATTGATTTCGTTGCCGAAAATCAAGGTAAAGATCTCTCGAAAGCTAAAGAATTTTCTAAAAAAGCCGGTGGCGCACCTGCAAATGTTGCATGTGCTATTAGCAAGCTCGGCGGAGATAGTTTTTTCGTCGGCTGTGTTGGCGATGACCCTTTCGGAACATTCTTATTGCGTATTCTTGCCAATGAAAAGGTTGATATTTCGCTTGCACAAAAAAGTGATACATTTACAACCCTTGCCTTTGTTTCTATCGATGCCGATGGTGAACGCGATTTTGTTTTTAGCCGTGGTTCAGATAAAGAACTTACTTACGATTCATCGCTAAAAACTAGTTTTGAAAATAATATTATACACTTCGGTGCAGCCACTGCACTTTTAGGTGGTTCTTTAGAAGAAACATATAGCAGATACTTGTTTGACGGACTCACAAAAAAAGCTTTCATCAGTTTTGATCCTAATTATAGGGTTGACCTTTGGAAAGATAAAGAGGATGTTTTTATACGTAAATGCCATGCCTTTATTGAAAAATCTAACCTGTGTAAATTTAGTTTAGAAGAGGCTAAGTTATTATCAGGTAAAGATAATTTAGAAGATGCTTGCAAGGTTTTTCACGAAATGGGAACAGAAATAATAGTGATTACCCTTGGTAGCGAAGGTACCCTATTAAGCACCTCAAATTTTAGTAAAACCATACCTAGTATAAAAGTAACGCCAAAAGATACTACTGGTGCAGGTGATGCTTTTATTGGTTGCCTTTTACAACAAATTGCCCAACATTCTAAAATAGAAAATGTACTGGCAGACGAAAATCTTCTGACCAAAATGGTAGCAAGAGCCAATAAAGCAGGTGCAATCACCACCGAAAATTTTGGCGCCATCGAATCGCTACCTACATTACAACAATTAGATTCTTAAAATGAACCAAGCTGAATTACTACGTTTATTGGCTGTAAGAAGTCAAACTAAAAAAGGCGCTCAACCTTTAACGTCTTTATTTGAACAACGATTAGCAACCAATCTTTCGCTAATTAAAACTCAGTTTTTTTCTTTGTACCAAGAAGATGAACATAAAAAATTCTTTTATACCCTTTTAGATACCCTTGAAACGCTTTTTAAAGAGCGACCAACAGAACTACAAAAGCAAGATATCGTTCGTTTAAACTCTGGCAATTGGTACCAAAGTGAGCAAATGGTGGGTATGCAGTTGTATGTTGATCGCTTTAACCAAGACATTAACGGACTAAAAGAAAAACTGCCTTATTTTGAAGATTTAGGTATTAACTTTCTTCACCTAATGCCCATTACTACAAGACCAGCTGGTGAAAATGACGGCGGTTATGCTGTAAATAGCTACCACGAAATAGATGACACCTACGGTACAAAAAATGATTTTAAAGCTTTTACCAAAAAGGCACGAGAGAACAACATGTTCTTAATGCTCGATTTTGTAGTTAACCATACTTCAGATGAGTTTGAGTGGGCAATGAAAGCAAAAGAAGGAAGCTTGCACCATCAAAATTATTATTATACCTATTCTGATCGGCATATTCCTGATGAGTTCGAAAAGACGCTTCCTGAAATATTTCCACAGTCGGCACCAGGCAACTTTACTTATAATACAGAGATGGAAAAGTGGGTTATGACCTGCTTTAATACTTATCAATGGGACCTAAATTATAGAAACCCCGAAGTATTCATTGAAATGCTCGGTAATTTAATGTCTTTAGCAAACCTTGGTGTAGATGTTATACGTTTTGATGCACTTGCCTTTCTTTGGAAAAAACTCGGTACGTTATCACAGAATTTACCCGAAGCTCATACGCTAATTTCTCTTTTTAGAATGTGCTTGCAGGTAATTGCACCAGGTGTTATTCTTTTAGCGGAAGCTATTGTGGCCCCTAGAAATATTATAAAATATTTTGGAGAAGAAACCACTGAAGGTAATGAATGCGAAGTTGCATATAATGCCTCTTTAATGGCTTTATTATGGAATTCAATTGCCACTAAAAAAGCTGATTTAATGGTCAAAAGTGTTACTGAAATACCGAGTAAACCTAATGACGCTACCTGGATCAATTACATTCGTTGCCACGATGATATCGGTCTTGGCTATGACGATGATTTTGTACGTGCCATGGGTTTTGACCCAACAGCTCATAAGCAGTTTATACTAAATTATTATTGTGGTAAGTTAGAATGGTCACCTGCAAAAGGGTTAATGTTCATGTATAACCCTAAAAATGGGGATGGTAGAATTACCGGAAGCGCCGCATCGTTATTAGGACTAGAAACTGCATTAGCCCAAAACAACAAACATATTGTCGATTATGCCATCACTAAAATCTTAATGATGCATGGTATTATTTTGACTTTTGGCGGTATACCGATGATTTATGCCGGTGATGAAATTGGCACCTTAAACGATTATTCTTACGAGCAGAATGTAGATCATGTAAATGATAATCGCTGGGTAAATAGACCTATGCAAAACTGGGATGTTGTTTCTAAATTGAAAACTGAAAAAGATAGTCCTGCAAGCATCATCTTCAACGGATTAAAAAATATGATTCGCTTACGTAAAGAGCACAGCGTATTTTCAGATACTAATGATATAAAAATTCATGGCTGCCCTAATCAGCATGTATTTGTATATCAAAGAACTTATGAAGACCAAAGTGTTTGGGTGCTGTCTAATTTTAATGAAGTTACCGAAACTTTAAATATTGGCTGGTTACTTTCTATCGGTATTCATGCCGGTACAAATTCTATTGACTTACTAACAGGTAACACTTTTGAACTCATACATAACGAATTACCATTAAAGCCATACCAGCAAATTTGGATTAAGAATATCTAATTATTTATTTAGATTAAACCAATGAATCAATTATTAGACATTAGAACTAAGCCTAAAGTAACAATTATTTTTAACGAAGAAAAGTTTGAAATAATTGATACCGAGGATGTAAATAACAATGGACTTTTTTTGATTGATAACCTTATAAATGTTGAGGTTATTAAAAGAAAAACTAACTGGTTCATTACAATTTTAAGTTTTACTGTAGATATTTTTACGGGTAGTGGATCCGGTAGTAATTACAAAGACAAAGCTTATTTAAATATTGACTTCGAAAATCGGAGTGTCAAAATATGGCTTTCTAATGAGGACATTGATAAAGCCCATAATGCTAAAGATGTATTAATGGGAGCCATTTTGAAATAAGTTAAACTTGAATGTTAACTATACTTCACCTTTCTAAGTACTCGAAGTGCCTCTTTCAACGAATCATTTATTGCCGGGTATTTAGGTTTAAGTACTTGCCTGGCATTTTCCATTCGTTCTTTAGCCTCTTCAAATCCGTTGAGGTAGCATATTAAATACGAATCTGCCAAGTATCGTAAACTTTTAACCTCATGTATAGTCAGTGCTAAACTTTTACCTGCTTTGATTACTAAAGCATTATTACCTTCATATATTTTTTGTAGCTCTTGTTTATCATGTACAGGAGGATCAAAAAGTAAATCGCTGGTTATTTGATAGGTGCCATTCTCACTAAAATTTATGACCACTTTTTCTAACGGATAATACTTTTGTTTCGCGGCCAGACCCAACTGAACATATTCAATTGTAGTAAAAGAATCATCGTCATAAGCAATGGTAACCTCATCTAAGTTGGAGTAAAATAATTTTACCTGTTCATTTATTAATTCAATATCGACACGGTAATAATAGGTTTCTCCGTTGACGACCTTTTTATTGCCAGCCCAACAGACCACAAACTGTTCTTTAAAAACCTTATAATCGCTTTCTAAATCTTTATGTCGGTGGTTTATAAAATCGATAACACCGTCAAGAGTAAGCTCTATGTTATTTTTGGCATGTTGTTCAATAGTGGCTACAGCTTCAGAATTAACATCTTTCAATTCAATATCAAAAACCTTGGGCAAGCTTATACTGCCCTCTCTAAAAAATACCGAACCACCATAATACTTCCAGATATTTTTTCTGAGCGAACAAATTTTTCCGATGGATTTTATGGTTACCAAACCCACCACTTTACCATTCGGCAAATGCGGAAAAGGTATATTCTCGTACGAAATTAAAGGCGGGTTATCTAAATAGGCATTCACCAAATTCTGAATCTTACTATCATCAAAAAAATCTACCCCTACTATTTTATTATCCTCATCTTCAACGCCGACAACTATAAATGAATTATTCTTGGGGTTGCTATTTGCCAATGCACATACATGCTTTAAAAACTTACCCTTACCCTCCTTTTCTCCTATTGAAATAAATCGCTTTTTATCGTAAAAACTATTCTCGTCGTTATGAGCGAGCAAGTTTTTAACCAAAAGGCGTTTATTGATCATTTTTAAGGGTTTTTATTTTGGCTTTTGGCTTTTGGCTTTTGTCTTTTGGCTTTTGGCTTTTGTCTTTTGGCTTAAAAGATTTTATTCTAAAATCTTTTACTACACTCTCAAAATTTTGTGCTACCGATACTCAAAATACTTTCTGCTACACATCTTTTTTCACCATAGTTGAAGAGGCCTGCGCTGTTGGCATTACTACTAAATCTGCAATATTTACATGATAAGGTCTAGTAACCACAAAATGAATAATATCTGCAATATCTTCAGGCTTTAAGGCTTTAAAGCCTTTATACACATTCGCTGCTCTTTCTTCATCTCCCTTAAAACGAACATTACTGAACTCGGTTTCTACCAACCCAGGGTTTACTGCCCCAACGCGAATACCTGTTCCATTTAGATCCATACGCATACCTTGATTGATAGCATCGACCGCATGCTTACTTGCACAATATACATTGCCTTTTGGGTAGACTTCTTTACCGGCCGTAGAACCAATATTTATAATATGACCAGATTTTCGAGCCACCATTTGAGGTATTAACGCTTTTGAAACATACAACAGCCCTTTTACATTAATATCTAACATGGCATCCCAATCATCTGTATTTCCATCTTGTATGGTATCCATACCATGGGCGTTACCTGCATTATTAATCAAAATGTCTATTTGAGAAAATTCTTTTGGTAACGAATCAACTGCCTCTTGAACCGATTCTTTATTTCTGATGTCAAAATTTAAAGTGTATACCTGAACTTCTTTACCTAATTCTTCTTTTAACGCATCTAGCCGATCTTGACGTCGACCGCACAACACCAAATTAATTCCGTTTAGGGCAAAATGAATCGCCGTTGATTTTCCAATCCCGCTTGTAGCTCCTGTAATAAATGCTGTTTTTGTCATTTTATATTTTAATTATGCAACTTCATGTCCTTCATTCGCTTCTAGTAATAAAAACCAATCTTGTACCTCCATCTCAATAGAAACCGCATCCATCGCCATTTTTAAACGCTTAGGTGTTGCCGTACCAACAACTGGGTAAACATAAGACGGGTGTTTTAAAATCCATGCCAATAAAAGCTGGTCTTCTGTTGCATTGTATTTTTTCGTCAATACTGCTAACACGTTTTTTATTCTAGCGTTGGCTTTAGATTCTTCTCTAAAATAGCTGCCTAGCGGACTCCAGCTCATTACCATTCCATCATAAGTTAGAGCATCATCAAGTGTACCGTCATACATTACGCCGTTTGAAGATAAGGAATACTCGACTTGATTTGCCTCGACTTGAATTTCCTTTTCTATAAGTTCAATTTGAGATGGTGTAAAATTTGAGACTCCGAACTGCCTTATTTTTCCATCATTCTTCAATTTATCTATAGCTTCGGCAATTTCTGAAGGATTCATCAACGGGCTTGGTCTATGTAGCAAAAGCATATCTAAATGATCCGTCTGTA
>JANQUX010000034.1 GCA_030730545.1 Maribacter sp.
TGCTTACCCTTAGTTTAGGTGATACCGGTAAAAAAATACATACGGCGAGATCAAGAAACGATCAAGTGTTAGTGGCTATGCATTTATATTTAAAAGATGAATTGTCAGAAATTAAATCAATGACAAAGTCGCTTTTTAACCTTCTTCTGGTAAAGGCTCAAGAACATAAAGATGTACTATTACCTGGGTATACGCACTTACAAATTGCTATGCCTTCTTCATTCGGACTATGGTTTTCTGCCTATGCAGAAAGTTTAATTGATGACCTTTATTTTATTGATGCAGCTTATAAAGTAGCAGATCAAAACCCTCTAGGCAGTGCTGCAGGTTATGGAAGTTCTTTCGCCATTGACCGTAGATTCACCACCAAAGAAATGGGTTTTAGCACATTAAAATACAATGTCGTCGCTGCCCAAATGAGTAGAGGAAAAGCTGAAAAAGCTACCGCTTTCGGTATTGCTAATATTGCCGCTACCCTATCTAAAATGGCTATGGATATTTGTTTGTATATGAGCCAAAACTTCAATTTCATCTCTTTCCCAGATGAACTGACTACAGGTTCTAGCATCATGCCACACAAAAAGAATCCCGATGTTTTTGAATTGGTACGTGGTAAGTGTAATAAATTACAATCTATACCAAATCAATTGACATTGATTATCAATAATCTGCCTAGTGGTTATCATAGAGATTTACAGTTGGTAAAAGAAATCATCATTCCTGCTATACAAGATATGAAAGCTTGTTTAGAAATTTTGACATTCAGCCTTAAAGAAATTAGGGTCAATGAAAATATTTTAGACGACCCAAAATATGATTATTTATTTAGTGTAGATACTTTGAATGAATTGGTACAAAACGGAATGCCTTTTAGAGATGCCTATAAGAAAATGGGGCAAGAAATTAATGATGGCACTTTTACTCCAAAAAGAGATATTCATCATACCCATGAAGGTAGTTTAGGTAATTTATGCTTGAAAGAAATTCATGATAAAATGAAAAATAGTTAATTCAACTTAACGTACTTATCAGAATAAATCTTGGTAAACTGTGCTCCGAAAGTTACGATTAAGCTAGAATAAGATACCCATAACATCACTAAAATGATGCTGCCGGCCGCACCGTAAGTAGAGCCTGGCTCTGCCTTACTAAAGTAAAAAGCAAGCGCGTATTTACCTATCAAAAATAAAAAGGCGGTAAGTGCCGCTCCTACTTTAACCGCTTTCCAACGTACATGTGTACTGGGCAGGTATTTAAACATGGCACCGAATAATAGGTAGATAAAAGTCAGGGAAATAACAATATCCAATACGAAGCCTAGCTCCAACATTCCCTCTGGCAAAAGCCTGGATAATTGTTTTGAAAATGCCGATAAAAATGAAGTTAGCACGAAACTTATAAGCAAGAGAAATCCAAAAATTAGAATAAAACCAAATCCTTTTAACCGCATGAAAAGGGTAGATAATATTTCATTGGTATATTTTGGTTTCGCTTTCCAAATATCGTTTAACGCATTTTGTAGTTGATAAAAAACTCCGGTAGCACCATAAATTAATACTCCTACTCCTAATATTGTAGCAACGATAGATGTATTTTCACTACCTCTATCCGCTATCATTTCTTGTATAGATTGCGCTGTTTCAGGACCCATTGCAGATGAAATTTCAGCAAATAATTCTCCACGTACAATTTCTTTGCCCCAAATACCACCAACCAATTCTAGAATTAAAATAAGAAGACCTGGCAATGATAAAATTGCATAATAAGCTATAACCGCACTAATTTGAAACGGTTCTTTTTCTATCCATGTATTATAAGTGTTAACCAATAATTTGGGTAGATGTTTTATTCTGAATTTGGATTTTTTTTCAAGCGTCTCTATTGACATTGACCAGTAAATTTATACTTCATATAAATCTACATTAGAGTAGTTGTGTATTGTAACCCAATCAAAATAAATACTACCTCTTTCCTTACACTATTAAGCAATGTTGCTAAACACTCTTTAATAATTTATGAATGAACTCTAACTTATTCTTTACCGGTTCTGATATAATAAACGGATAAGGATCGTCTTCTCCCATAGAACGGCTCATACTATTTAATGCGAACAGTAAAGGCATACCAGTATTCAATACCTTTTTAAAACTGGTTTCTTTATAAG
>JANQUX010000035.1 GCA_030730545.1 Maribacter sp.
AGCCAACAGCCAACAGCCAACTATTCCCTTTTTACAATCATGAAAAAATCATTGTCTAGTGGTAAATAACCCAAATCATATAAAAAGAAATATGTAGTGCCTTTTTTTGTGGTGTATAGATTGGTGATGAAGTCAAAATCGAAACCTTTATCTATTAACCGCATACGGGTGGTTTTCGTTTTACCGTCTTTTAATTTATAACCATCAAGAATACGGTAGTTTTTGCGAAGCTTATTATTGATGTTCCTAATAAGGTTTTTGCTGTCTGGGTTAACCCTATTGTTAAACGTATTACGGCATTGATCATTACAGAACTTTTTGTCGATCCTGCCCATAACCTTATTTCCACATTCTAAACAGGCTCTATCCATCTATTGTCTATGGTAGTTAAAGGTAACTTCGTTCGATGTTCCGTCTTCTTCACCAACCTCTACATGCATGTTTATTTCTTTGTCAGATATACGCTCAATAGTAAAATCATCAAAGTAAAATTTATTTTCTTCTATTTTAACTAATCTAAATTCTATATTTTCATCTCGTTCTTCCCAACCACTTAAATTAGCATCGAAATGTTTGAGTTGTAAAATGAGTGTTCCATCTATCTCAATAAGATGACCGAATTCATAAAAACTTACTTCACCTTTATCAAGTAATCGAAAAGAAAACATCATGGAGCCATCTGCAGGCGGAGACCATATTTCCTCAGCAATGCCGCCAAAGGCTTCTCCTTTCCAGTGTCCCGCAAGCCATTCTATATTGTTCAATGTCGCAGCCGGACTAATCATTCCTTCTTCAAAAGAAACTGTATTTTGTGCTTGTAGCAAACACATTGATGAAAGTAAGAAAAGTAGAAGTAATTTCATGTTCTAGTATTTGCAACAAGATACAAATTATACGTTTACAAACGGCTTCGCTTATTTCTCATAAAACTCTATAGGCAAGTCATCTGGGTCGGCAATAAAAGTGAATCGCTTGTTGGTAAATTCATCGATACGAATAGGTTCTGCAATTACATCGTGCTTAGTACAATGAGCAATTATCTTTTCTAAATCATCGACCTCAAATGCAATATGTCGCAATCCGCATGACTCTGGTCTTGACGGTCGTTTTGGCGGATTAGGAAAAGAGAACAATTCAATGATATACTCACCTTTCAATGCCAAATCTAATTTATATGATTGTCGTTCTTCTCGATATACCTCTCGAATGATTTCTAACTCTAAAACTTCTATGTAGAATTTTTTAGAAACTTCGTAATTAGAGCAGATGATGGCGGTGTGGTGCACTTTGTTCATAGTTTTAATTTAGAACTATTTTTCTGAAAGTATATTGGCTAGAAATTTATAAAACAAAAAGGTGGCTTACAAATATGTAAGCCACCCCTGTAATATTATAAAAAGTGTTCTTATAGTTTATAAGTGATTCCTATTCTACCTCCACTTACAACGTTACCGCCACCAACTTGAAGGTTAATCGCAAAATTATCATCGAAGAAATAGCGACCACCTACTTGTAACCCAAAACCAAGATTGTCAATTTCAGTATTATCTACAGTACTTCCATTGAACTTCGTTGTTACACTAAAATAACTCAAATTAGCTCCTGCATAAACATCCCACTCGCTTGGAATATCAAAAACCTCATTAAAATGATAATTACCATTTCCTTGAATTCCAAATATATTGCTCTTAAAGCCACCACCTTGGTTGTAGCTCTGATATGATAACTCACCTCCAACAGAGATATTTGGTGCTACACCATATTCCAACCCTGCGTAAATTGGTACTCCCAATCCTGAAAAGCCAAATCCTGCATTTGCTTGTAAAGCTCCTTCTTCCAAGGGTGATTGTGCGTACGTAAAGCCAATAGTAAATAAGGCTAGTAATAAAGTGATTTTTTTCATGGTTAATGTTTTGACTAACAATTAGTTAATTGATATTGTTTAGATTTTTAATTAAAAATATCTGCGAAAGATACTTAATAATATTTATGGCAATGTTTAATAATCGTCAAATTATATAAGTTGAAATTTAAGGTAGTTGGTATTGACACTATTATCTAAATAACCATTTTTTAGACTTATTATAGCATCGTACTTAAACTCTGCCTATTCCCGACCCTCATATAACTCAATCACTTTCAAATATTTCATTGCTCCAGGC
>JANQUX010000036.1 GCA_030730545.1 Maribacter sp.
GATTCAACGAATGATGAAAAAAACGATATAGACCTACACCGGTAAAACTGCCATATAAAATGATGAAATGAATAATATAGATAGATAAGGTGCTTTGACCTATTCTTAACCACGTTGCATTCATTAAAACTTTTCTTAGTAGAATGAATATGGAGAAAACAATTAAAACATCACCCAAACGAATAAACAGATAGTTATTGTCATTTATAGCCTGAAATAATTGTATACCCGTAACATCGTACACCGAAAGGAAGAAATCTGAAGAAAGAAACATAAGAATCAATCCGGTTGCAATGTATGTCGGTACTATGAAATTGTATAAATTTTTGCTGTCCTGATATTTAGAAAATAGTACGGACATAAAACTACCAATTGTAGCGTAGCCCAACCATGGTATAATGGTAAATACCGAACCATTTGCTTTCGTTAAGTAATTTGCGAACACTTGCGGTAAAAATTCAAAACTTGAAGCTTTATACATAGGTTCGAAAATGAACAGCAATAAGGTAGTAGAAACTAGTATGGTTGGAAAAATCCATTTTTGTTTTGCAAAAGTCAGAATGTAAAATCCGATAATGAATAATAGTGATAACCCTATACAATGCAAAACATCTACCAAGTAGAACGAATCATACACTTCACCTTTGAATAAGCCAAAAAGGTTCATTCGTAAAAGGTAGGCGATGACCAATAATTCAAATCCGCGTTTAATTCCTTTTTTAACACGAGGGTTCGCCCAGCCTGTTTGCTTTGATCTAATTAATAAGAAAGTAAAGATGAATCCCGAGACGGTAAAGAATACCGGAGCGGTTATTCCTCTAAAATATTTCCAGATATTGAACACCATATTAGAGTCGTCTCTGAAAGCATTATCAAGCAGACCATCAATAAAATGACCTTGTAACATCATTAAGATAGCCCACGCCCTAATGGCGTCTAAAAAAAACAATCTTGAATTAGAGTTGCTCATTATCACAATTATATCCTATATACTTATAAAACAGTATGTTTGGATGTTTGAAGGGGCAAAATTAGATAAAATATTCTAACGTTCATCGGATTTGAATTAAATTCGCAATCATAC
Source organism: Maribacter sp. (assembly GCA_030730545.1). Classification (GTDB taxonomy): domain Bacteria; phylum Bacteroidota; class Bacteroidia; order Flavobacteriales; family Flavobacteriaceae; genus Maribacter. The sequence goes on from JANQUX010000036.1 coordinate 1,085, forward strand.
AATAAAATACGTCTATGAGTTATGTTTTAGCATTTGCAGGTAGCAATTCTTCAGTATCCATTAATTTTGAGTTGGTTAAGTATACCGCTAGCTTACTAAAAGTGCAAGAAGTTAGGTTGAGAGATCTTTCTAAATATCCATTTCCGATGTATAGTGAAGACACCGAAAAGGAAAACGGATTCTCTAATTCTTTGGTGGAATTCAAGAATGAAATAGCCAATTCTAAAGGATTAATCATCTCTGTAAATGAACATAATAGCTACCCGTCTGCATATTTTAAGAATACGATGGATTGGTTGTCTCGACTAGACGCCAAGTTTTTTGCGGATAAGAAAATTTTATTGATGTCTACCTCAAATGGTGGTCGTGGAGCTATGGGAGCTTTAGAAGTTGCAGAAAAAATGGTTGCTAGATTTCAAGGCACTGTGGTTGAATCTTTTTCTTTACCACGATATAGCGAGAATTTTGATGAAATAAAAGGGATTACAAATGTCGAGTTGGCTAAAGTTCATGCAGAGAAAGTAGCTTCTTTTGTAAAGTCTATTTCATAATATTATAAAATATGGCATCAATTAAATAAACCTTACGCTTCCCCTATAAAACAGGGGGACTTCCTTACCTTTATTGCGTGTTAGAGGCATTCAAAAAACATATTGAAGATTCTTTTTCAGAATTATTAGATAGTCACTTCATCATTGCATGTAGTGGTGGTCTAGATAGTACTGTGCTTGTGGAGCTTTGCCATCAAGCAAATTTGAAATTTTCTATAGCACATTGTAATTTTAGATTGCGTGGCACAGCTAGTGATGGCGACGAGGCTTTTGTACGTGATTATGCCAAAAAGATAGAGAAAAAGTTCTTTATAACTCATTTTGATACTCTTGGTTATGTGAATCAGTATAAAGTTTCTGTGCAAATGGCTGCACGTGAACTTCGTTATGCTTGGTTCGATCAATTACTAAAAGAAAATGACGGTGCTTATCTACTAACTGCTCATCATGCCAACGATAATTTAGAAACTTTTATAATCAATTTATCTCGAGGTACTGGTATCGATGGCTTAACGGGTATAC
>JANQUX010000037.1 GCA_030730545.1 Maribacter sp.
CGCATGAATACAGTTTTCTTCTGAAAACCAACCATTATAATGTTGTGCTCTTTCGGCTTCAGTTTTGAAACGTTCGATCCATTTGTCATTTAAATGTTCAGAAACCGTGTTTGTTTCAATTAATTCACAAAATGTTCTTAGAAAATTTCCAAGTTTAACAAAAGCTTCTATACTAAGGTTGCTATGGGTCATTATATTTGTATACTAATTCACTAGGAATTACCTTTGTGCAAAAATAAGCATGCCCGTTCTTTTTTGGGCATATTAATGAAGAAGAAATTATGGCAATTATTATAACTGACGAATGTATAAATTGTGGGGCTTGTGAACCTGAATGTCCGAATACGGCAATTTATGAAGGTGCTGATGAATGGCGTTACAGTGATGGTACCTCTTTAAAGGGTGGTGTTGTATTGCCTAATGGTAAAGAAGTTGACGCCGATGAAGTTCAAGAGCCGATAAGTGATGAAGTGTATTATATCTCTCCAGATAAATGTACCGAATGTATGGGCTTCCATGAAGAGCCACAATGTGCTGCTGTATGTCCTGTTGATTGTTGTGTGCCAGATGATGACCATGTAGAAACTGAAGAAGTGCTTTTGGCGAAGCAACGTTTTATGCACCCTGAATAGCGATATTCTTTGTTATTTTTCTACAAACATATACTTTAGTATTAAAGGCATATGTTTTTCTTTCTATGGTATGCAATAGTTCGAAATTCGATAGTAATAAATTTGTTTGAATTTCTTGATGTGTGAAGGTTCTAAATATAGCAGAATCTTCACCTATTAGAATTTTATTATTATTGTTAGTGTCGTAATATTTTGATTTCCAAGAGACTAAATGACTTTTGGTCGATTCTTGCCTTTCCCAAATAGATACTCTTTCAAAAGTTTTATTGTTGACGTTAGAATAATGAATTATTTTTTTATTCTTTAAAATGTAAGGCATAAAATGCGCTGCATCGATACAGTCAAAAATGAAAATTCCATTAAGCTTTAAAGATTTGTGAACGGAATTAAAAGTGTTTTGTATATCTATATCTTCAATTAAATAACTTGTTGATCGTCCTGTAATAAGAATGGTACTGAACAGAGAGGTGAAATTTAACTTTCTCATATCACCTTGTAAAAAGTTTCCTTTTTTAAATTTTGTCTTGGCAATTTCTAACATTGCCTCACTGTAATCTAAACCTGTGTAATTTAAAAAATCGTTCGTAAATGATTCAGATAAGTTACCTGAGCCACATGCGATCTCTAAAATTGAGGTGGCATCATGAGTTTTGCATAATGTTTTATAAAAATCATACTCAGCTTTATAATCTATAAAACCTTGATAAATTTCATCGTATAACCAAGCGAGATTCTTTCCGTATAAATTATTCATAATGCAAAAAAAAAAGCTACCTAAAAATAGGTAGCTTTTTGCAAATAAAACTAAATCAAACTAAAATTTATAATTCAATGATAAGTTGAACATTGTACCCAATTGGCTAAAATGATACCCATCATACGTCATTTGAGAGTAACGTTGGTTGAAAGTAATCAAGTTAGATTGGTTCTGTACCTGCGCTGGGTCAGCTAAAATAGCGTTTCCTGCAGCATTTTTAGACTGGAAACTCCACTCTGGTAATACATTGAAAATGTTGTTTACATTTAATGATAAAGTCAATTTATCACTAGCACTGTAGTTAATTCCTAAATCAGTAACTGTCTTTGGTGTAAACTCAGTGAATAAATTCTCATCTAAACCTTGTTGTTGGAACTTCGTTTTACCAAAATACGTGTTATTCAAAGAAAAACCGAACTTGTCGATATCGTAGTTGATTCCGAAAATCCACTTTGTTATTGGACGAGAAGTGAATAATAAGGCAGCTTGCGTATCGTTAAATACAGATTGTCCAGAATTAGCTACCAACGGAATATCATTTACTTCACCGTCAAGCTCATTTTGAAGGGTATAGTTACCCGATAAGTTCAAATCTAAAGTACCATTACCTAATTCAAGACCTCTATAGCCAAGAACAACATCAATACCAGAAGTTTTAGTATCTATAGCGTTAGAAAAGAAACTTACATCAGAAAGGTTGTTTTGAGCCAAAAGAATATCTAAAGGATTAGCAGCATCGCCACTAGCACCGATCTCTGTACCAAGA
>JANQUX010000038.1 GCA_030730545.1 Maribacter sp.
TAGCATTATTTATAATATTTAAACTATCTATGATGTTATCTGCTATTCTAAACTGACCGATATTATTCATGGTTAAATCACCACCAACGGCAACTCCAGTAGGTGTGTTTGTATTATTTCCAACGAAAATTTGTCCGTCGTTTAAGGTTCCCCCACCAGCTAAGGCATTTAAATTAACCTCATTTCCTGCAGTCAAAGGTGTAGATATAGTTAGAATATTAGTAACTGGATTGAAATTCAAATTTTGTAGTTCATTGGTGATACTACCATCTACTTCTGTTGCTCCTTCAGGTATATCAATCCATCCTACAACCCCAGTAGTACTAGTCGATAAAATTTGTGTATTTGCGGGTGCAGCTGCTGCAGGGGCAATATCGAGGGTAGAAATAGTACCATTTAAAATGTTTGCCGTTCTAACCGAGTTGTCTGCCAACTTAATGTTAGTAACTGCATTATTCGCTAATTCTTCAGTGTCAATTCCACCTGCGTTAACGTCTAAAGTATAAGGGTTTGTATCTGTACCACCCCCATAACGTACCAAGGTTTCATCCGTAGCATTTAAAATTTCATTTCCAACAATACCATCAACCTCTGCAGCTGCAGCAGGAAGGGTAATTGTATTCCCATTACTTAAGGTTATTTGGTTTGTGGCAGGGTTAATACTCAAGGTTTGAAAATACGTAGATAAGTCTATTGTATTGGGGTCATTCTCTATACTAAGAATATTGTCTGTAAGGTCTAATTGCTGATCATCAGAACCTATTAAAGCTCCTAAACTTATGGTAGAAACTCCCGCTGTAGTAGATCTAGCAATAGTTAGGGTATTATCTAAATTGCTGAACGTTAAATCGAAGAGTTCATTAGAGTCTTCCCATTGTACACCACCGTTTTCATTGGTGGTCAATACTCTATTAGGCGTGTCATTCGCAATATTTACAGGTAATACACCGCCTACGGCCAATTCATTTGTACCAACTGCATTTTCACGTATTTCACTAGAACCGACAGATTCAGCTGCAAGTTTATCTTGGGTAATCGAATTATCTTGAATATCATCTGGTCCAATACCGCCATCAACAATATTATCGCCTAAAATACTGTTCTTGGCAACCTCTAAATTATAACCACCAGCAGATTCTGTAATCTCTATGGTACTTCTACCATTAATTAAGGGGTCGTTTGTAATTTCAAAATTTACGGCATCACATAAATTTACCCATTTAGTACCATCGTAATAATTGATACACTCGGTATCGGTGTTATAAACCATACCACCACGTTGAGGTGTAATAGCTTCCATCTCTAAGGTAGTTACACGAGTAATAACCAACACTTTAGAAGTGCTTTCAAGCTCTAAAACCGATGAAGCATCAATATTTTGGGGGTTGTCACCTATTTTTATTTGTCCGAATACGGTAGGTATCGTTACTATGGTAAAAAAAATAAAGAATATTATTGCTTTCATACTTAGTGTCTTAAGACGAGAAAATAGTGATGAACAAAAATAGAATTATCTTCTTAATACCCTTTATTTATAAGTTGAAATAATAGGGTAATGGGTTAAAGAACATCAATCTTCGTTGAAACGGTTCAATATCGATGGCGAATTTAGGTAATCGTCAAACGTACTTATGATTGCGGCAGATGAAGAAATTAACAAAAGTTTATTGATGGGTTTTTTTTTATAAAGATTACAAATCTTTTCTTTATCTTTTGAATGCCCTTTACTTTGGGTGTTATCAGTTTAAAATACACTAAATGACCAAAAAATTACTTTTTTTACTCGTATTATTTACAACAGTATCAGGCTTTTCACAAGACGATACCAGACAACCCTTAAGCGGTTCTGTAATTTACATGAACATTGGCGTGCCCAATGAAAATGTCGTAAATGCAACTTCTGAAAGGGCTACGATCACTAACGATCAAGGTTTATTTCGAATTAACGTAAAATTGGGTGATCAACTTGTTTTTTCGGCCGTTAACTATAATATTAAAGTGGTTACGGTAACCGAAGAAATTTTGGCCAATAATCGTTTGGTCGTTGAGGTGAACGAAAAAGTGACAGAACTAGATGAGGTCGTCATTACCCCAGAACAGCAAGAGCGTTTTTTAGCCGTAAAGAACCAAGAGTTTAAAGAATTCG
>JANQUX010000039.1 GCA_030730545.1 Maribacter sp.
ATTCAAAAGTATTTTCGTTTAAATATTTATTATCAAAGGTAAAAATACAAATTACATTTCTAATCAATAGAAAATTTTAATCTAACTAACGTAATTTTATATAGTATTAATTGCACCCCACACAATGGCATACACAAGTCTTAGACATTTGCCTATTTATAGGAAAGCACTGGAACTCTGCACAATGAGCAGGGAGATTGCTTCGTACATAACATTCAACAAAGATTTAATGCGGCTTTGCGAATCTAAAAGTCTAAGAGATATTATGGCCAATTCTATTTTGACCGATGCAATATTAATACCCCAAAAAATCGCACAGGTAGAATATTCTCAATGCAGTAACGAACGTTTAGAAACAATTTCATACATCAATATTATCATAAGAAACATAAATTCTTATTGTATGGGATTAGAGAAGCATGGTGTAAAAGAAACTGAGTACATTAATTTGCTTAGAAAAGAGATAAAGAGTTTTAGAAAATCATATAAAGCTTGGAAATCTGACCACTTATAATCGCCCTATTATCACCCTTATTTACTGGTAACAAGTACAATTTTAAAAATTATGGTCTATTTTTGAGGCTATAATTATTTTTGCATTGAAAACAACTATTCTAGTCAATTGCCCAGATCAAGCTGGCATTATAAGTACCGTCACCGGTTTTATTCATAAAAACAAAGGTAATATCGTATACCTTGACCAACATGTAGACAAACCTGCAAACGTATTTTTCATGCGTACCGTGGTTGAATTTGAAGACGATTATGCCGACTTAGATCATTTTAAAACTTTATTCGAAAATGAGTTAGCTACCACTTACCAAATGGAATGGAGTTTACACACTGACGATAAGTTACCTAAAATGGCAATATTTGTATCTAAGTATAATCATTGCTTGTACGATTTACTAAGCAGATACCGTTCTGGGGAACTCGCGGTAGAAATACCTTTTATTCTAAGCAACCACAACGATTTAAAATACATAGCAGACCAGTTTGAAATTCCTTTTTTTCACATTCCGTTTTCAAAAGAAAATAGAACTAAAGCAGAAAAAGAGCAACTAGCCCTACTAGAAACATATGAAGTCGATTTTATCGTATTGGCCAGATATATGCAAATCGTTAGCGGAACACTTATCAATAAGTTCCCGAATAAGATTATAAATATTCACCATTCTTTTTTACCTGCATTCGCCGGCGCAAAACCTTATCATGCAGCTTTTAAAAGAGGCGTAAAAATTATCGGTGCAACGAGCCACTATGTTACCGAAGAATTAGATGCGGGCCCTATTATTGAGCAAGATGTAACAACCGTAACCCACTCCCACTCCATTGAAGATTTTATTACCAAGGGAAGAGATTTAGAAAAAATAGTGCTTTCAAGAGGAGTAAAGCTTCATATTGCACGTAAAACGATGGTGTACAACAATAAAACGGTAATATTCTCGTAAGTAAAGTAAACCCAATATAAATTATATTCTGATGATTAAAAAAGCAAGCTTAGCCATATGCATGTTACTAGCTGTTTCATGTGCAGAGTTACAACAGGTAGTAAATCAATTACCAACTTCTACAGAAGGCGTTTTAAGTAATGATGCCATTGCCAACGGATTAAAAGAAGCACTTGACCAAGGTATAGAAAAGCAAGTAAGTAAATTAACCCAAACAGATGGTTTCTATAAAAATGAATTGGTAAAAATTCTTTTACCTGAAGATTTACAAAAAGTAGATAAAACATTACGTGATATCGGTTTAAGCAATTTAGCAGATGAGGGGCTAAAAGTTTTAAACAGAGCAGCAGAAGATGCTGTATCTGAAGCGACACCAATATTTGTAAATGCAGTAAAAGAGATGTCATTTGCAGATGCAAAGAATATTCTTTTAGGTAGTAACGATGCAGCAACAACTTATTTAGAAACAAAAACTACTTCTGAATTATATGCAAAGTTCAACCCGGTCATAAACAATTCGTTCAAAAAAGTAGGTGCCGATCAAATTTGGAACTCTATAATTACAAAATACAACGCTATTCCACTTACCAATAACATTAATCCGGATTTAACTGATTATGTGACAGGAGAAGCACTTGCTGGTGTATACAAAATGATTGCTGTAGAAGAGGAAGAAATTAGAACAAAATATTC
>JANQUX010000040.1:0-3058 GCA_030730545.1 Maribacter sp.
TTACGGTGTAATCGCGGGTGTAGATGCATGGAAAGATGCGGGATTAGAAAAAAACACAACCGATGAACCAAGTTGGGATCGCGGAATCATTTTTGGTACCGGAATTTTAGGGGTCGATAAATTTAGGGAAGCCATTCATTTAATAGATGAAGGAAATGTACGTAGGCTCGGCAGTACTTCGGTTATACAGACGATGGCAAGCGGTATAAGTGCCTATTTAGGCGGATTGTTAGGTTGTGGAAATCAAGTCACCACAAATTCCGCTGCATGTACAACGGGTACCGAGGGTGTTTTAATGGCATATGACCGTATAAGCCAGGGCAAAGCTGAAATTATGTTGACCGGTAGTTGTAGTGATAGTGGTCCGTATGTATGGGGAGGCTTTGATGCCATGCGTATTTTACCTCGCGGGTATAACGACAATCCTACGAAGGCAAGCAGACCTATGAGTGAATCTGCAGCAGGATTCATTCCTGGTAGTGGGGCAGGAGCATTAGTGCTAGAGTCTTTAGAAAGTGCTCAAAAACGAGGAGCGTATATATATGCAGAAGTGCTAGGAGGTGAAGTTAATAGTGGCGGACAAGTAGGAGAAGGTACAATGACCGCACCAAATAGTATAGCGGTTCAGCGTTGCATACGAAATGCGATAAGCAATGCAGGTGTTGAAGCTGCTGATATTGATGTTATAAACGGACATTTAACGGCAACAACTAAAGATGGTTTAGAAATTGAAAACTGGAGTGCGGCTTTAGGTAGAAAAAATACTGATTTTCCTTATATAAATTCGTTTAAAGGTGCTGTTGGTCATTGTTTGGCAGCAGCAGGTAGTATTGAATGTGTTGCATCCGTTTTGCAGTTTAAAGAACATGTAGTGTTTAAAAATGTAAACTGTGACGATATACATCCAGAGATTTCTAGAGTGATTTCTGATTCTTGCATCCCAAGGGAAATTATGAATCATTCACCTAAATATATAGCCAAAGCAAGCTTCGGATTCGGAGATGTAAATGCTTGTGTTATATTTAAAGCTTTTTCAAAAGACAATTAAAATAATACCGTAAGGTATCTTATAAAAATAAATATGCATAACGAAGAAAAATATCAGAAATTAAAAGATATTATAAAAATCTATCTTCCTGAAGACGTAGCAGTTACAGACATTGAGCAAGACAGCCACTTTATGAACGACCTAAATATCAATTCTGCAAATCTTGTTGATATTGTATTAGATGTAGAAGATGCATTCGACATTCGATTAGAAAATGATGATATGGATCAAATGCAAACCGTAAATGATGCCATGGCAATTATCGATGCCAAGCTAGCTGAAAAGTAAAATTCTAAGATGCTATCGTAAGAGCTATTCTTTGTTCTTAATTAAAGTCGAGGCCAATATGCCCGATACCAATGCTACTGAGATTACGGTTAAAGACACCCATTCAGGTAAATGTATATAATGAGAGAATAGCATCTTTAAACCTACAAAGGCAAGAATAACCACAAGGCTATAGTTGATATATCTGAACTTCTCTAACATTCTTGAAATCAAGAAATACATTGAACGCAATCCTAAAATAGCCAAGATATTCGAGGTGAATACAATAAATGGATCTGCCGTAATTGCTAAAATTGCAGGTATACTATCTAAAGCGAAAAGAATATCGGTAAGTTCAATAACAATAAGGGCAACAAATAGGGGAGTAGCAGCATTAATTCCCATTCGTTTTACGAAAAAATCATGACCGTGCATTGTCGATGTAACGGGGTATATTTTTTTGATTTGTTTAAAAACAAAAGAATTTTGAGGGTCAAAATCATCGTCTTCACCTTTCAGCATGTTAAATGCAGTATATAAAAGGAATACACCGAAGACATAAATAATCCATTCAAACTTGGTAATTAGCGCAACTCCGAAAAATATCATTAATGCTCTAAATACAATCGCACCCAAAATACCCCAAAACAAAACACGGTGCTGATACAATGCCGGTATTTTAAAAGAAGAGAAGATAACCGCGATAACGAATACATTATCAACACTTAAAGATAATTCGATAAGATACCCGGTAATATATTTAAGAACGGCGTCATTAGGCGTTAGTCCCGTGGGGTTGTCAATTAATTCGGCACTGAACAACCAATAAATAACACCACTAAAAGCAAAAGCAACGGTTACGAAAATGGCAGTCCAGATACCTGCTTCTTTAGATTTTATTACATGTTCGTTCTTATGAAAGACACCTAAATCTAACGCAAGAAAAACAAGTACTACGGCAACAAAAATAATCCAGACTATCATATTGAATTTTTGAAGATGCAAATGTATTAAAAATTGACTTCATCTATTTCAATTCTTTTAAATGTTGATGAATTGAAAATCAATTTACTAGTAATTTAATCTTTTGACAAATTTGCGTCATCCTCTACTAATAGATGGATGTTTTAACTCAATTTATTAATCTTAAAAAGGCAGAACAGAATAATTAGGCGTATTCCTATTATAAAATAGCGATTGGCAAGTTTATTTTAAATTTAAAATTAATGAGAAGTAGTACTTTATTCTTTTAAAATGCGCTAATTCAAATGATTTATTTGAGTAATTAGTACCTATTGTAATTGAGCGATAAACGAGCGTCTTTACTCGATTAACTGCAATTATATTTAGTAATCAAGAGTAAATCAAATTTTAAGTATTAATTTTAAAGTAGAACAAGCTATTGAAATGAAAAAACTAACCATTTTTGGGGGTGTTTTGTTATACATGATATTATGTATGAACACTGCCTTTGCTCAAGATTCTTTGCAGTCTGATGCTCGAGTAAAACAACGTATGCTTTTAAATCAGTTTGAATCTGATTATGTACTTACGGCATCTGAACGTGTGGCATTAAAACAGAGTCGTATAGCCTATCAATATCGTATGAAAGAGATTTTAGATTCTATGGATATTTCTGATGGAAGAAGAAAGAGATTGATTCAAGAGCTAAAGCGGAATCCTTTTTCTGAAAAAGTACAGGCTGTGATTGCGAATCGCACGAAGTCTGATGAAGTTGTCGAA
>JANQUX010000040.1:3068-11109 GCA_030730545.1 Maribacter sp.
GTCTCATTAGACTGCATTTTTGCTTTTCTTTTTTCTAATTGTCGTTGTAAATCATCTATAGATGAAGCAATCGCAGCTTCAAAACTACCACAAGACGATTGTGCGAACAGTCGTGGACCCGGTGCACTCAAGCGAATATTACATACCATACCTGAATCGGGTGAAGAGGTATTCTCTTTTTTAAAGAAAACATCAGACCTTACTATAAAATCGAATTTGTCCAATAATTTTTCAAGTTTTTGCGCTGCCATGATCTCTAATCGATTGCTGGCTTTTACATCGTCGTATTCAAAATTGATATTCATAGGTTAAAAGTTTAGTTTAAGGTACTCATTATAGTAGAGCATACCAATTAAATAATTCTTAAAGATTGCCAAGTCGAATGTTAAGGTTTTCTAATCCTTTTGTTTCTAAAAAGTTAGCAATTACGATGCTATTTTAAAGTTTAGTTAAACTTATAAAAACATAGTTGAAAATAACACTTTCTTTATTTACTTTGAGGTAAATTTCTTACAAATTCATTTTTTTAATAAGACAGCTATGGAGAATGGACAGGATGTATCGATGTGTTTAGGCAAATTAGAACGGTGTTACAACACTATTCAGCTTTTTAAAATTAGGGTAGATTCTTATTTATATGAGCCTACCACCATGGCATTATTCGAAACCAAGGTGTATCTAATGAATAAAATTACTCATCTTTCAGATGCCAATAAGAAGCTGTTAGAATTTATGAAATCTTCAAAAGATCTGTTGCCTGAACAATATAAAATGGTCAACTATCATATTCGCGAAACTTTCGAACTTGAATTTGATTTTATGGAGTATACATTAAAATTTAGACAACCCGTTTAACGACCTATTTATTAGCCAATTGGTAAAAAATCCATTATTTATCATAATGTTATCTTATTAAATCAATTTTAAAATAAATGTTCTTAATTTAGACCTAGAACACTTACTTATTTAATATGAAAACTTTAATGCGGCTAACTATTTGCTGCTCTTTATTTTTTACCGGTTTGTCGTATTCACAAACGAAGGAGTCTACAAAAACCAACCCGAACGAAGAAGATGAAGGTCCTGTAATGTTTCAATTTGAGCCAAATTACGAAACGGCAGTAATGCTACAAAGAGCCGCTTTGAAACAAAAAATCAGAAGTCTCGATACCCTAAATATTACTGACCGAAAGCGTCAACGTTTAATCAAAGCATTGTACAAAGAATCTCGTGCCTTAGACTTTAAAAAATCTGTATTAGTAAATACTGAATTTGAAGAAGAAGAGTTCGAAGATTAAACTTCATTTTTTCGCATAGATTTCGTAGCTTATTAGATGATTAAAATTATCATCTATGAGAACTATACTTGTATTTATATTCGCCTATAGCGTTTTGTTAGGTTGTTCATCTTCAAAAAATGTAATTAGCGATACGCATGCTATTCACGATTTGGTGGCATCAAAACAAATAGAGTTTATAGCAACATCTACCAACCCAACCGTTACTCAAAGTCTAACTGCGGTCGCAAACAGCGGACTCATTCCGCCCGGGAGTACTATTTCGCGTATCGATTTAACAGGTACTGGTAATTACTTAAAGATTTTTGGCGATAGTGTATCGGCAAACTTACCTTATTATGGAGAACGCCAATTTGGTGGCGGTTATGGTGCTACCTCAGGAATTGAGTTTAAAGGACTACCAGAGCATTATACGCAAGCGTTTAATAGTGACAAGCAAAAGTATGTCATAAGCTTTCAAGTATCCGATAAATCTGATCGGTATACAGTTTACATTGATATCTATCCGAATAAATCAAGTCTGGTTTCTGTAAACATGGCCAATAGAAATGCCATTCAATATAATGGTAATGTAAATGCTATTAAAGAAGAAGAATAACGTATTCAGCACGAGTTAATTGACCCTAATTTTCGATTTTATGTTAAGAAGAGGCTAAAAAGGGAAGGTTTTGCCATAATCTTCGTTATTCCCTATTGAGAATAATACCTTTGCGCCTCAATTAAGTGAAATAGTAGAAATTAAATAGTATGAGTAAAGTAAAAGCAGATAGTCAAGTAAAAGTACATTACACAGGTAAATTAAGTAATGGTCAAATATTTGATAGTTCGGTAGATAGAGAACCTTTAGAGGTAAAATTGGGACAAGGTAGTTTAATACCTGGTTTTGAAAAGGGATTGTTGGATATGCAAGCAAACGATAAGAAAACAATCGTAATTGCTAAAGAAGATGCATACGGCGAAAAACAAAAAGAGCTTTTTCAAACTGTTCCAAAATCAGATTTGCCACAAGATATGGAGCCAAAAGTAGATATGGCACTTATGGCAACCAATGCAGATGGTAGTGAAAGACAATTACGTGTTGCAGAAGTAAACGAAAATGATATCGTTGTAGATGCAAACCACCCTTTGGCTGGTCAAGATTTAACCTTCGAATTAGAATTGGTTGAAGTTAAATAATACTTAGAAATAGTATAAAAAAACCGCCTATTGGGCGGTTTTTTTTTGGTTTGTAGTGTGCGATATTAATCCATCGAAATGGTATCTTTGAATATGAATTTAAGAACATTGTATTTCTTCATTTTAAGTATTGCTATTACAAGTTGTAAAGAAGTAAAATCAGAGGTAAATACAGAAGTTATACCCGAAGTTATAGTAGAAAAGATTTCCACTTCGACTTATGAAGATTTAGAGGGTAACCCTATAGAATTAGCTGATTACAAAGGTAAACGTGTGTTGGTGAACTATTGGGCAACGTGGTGCAGGCCATGCATCGAAGAAATGCCAGATATGGAGAAAGCACAAACCATTCTAGAAAAAGACAACTACGTATTTCTATTTGCATCTGATCAATCTGTAGATAAAATTATAAAGTTTAAAGAAGCACGCAAATTTCAATTAGATTTTATAAGATATAACGGCGTATATGCCGAAGAAAATGTGAGTGCCTTACCGGCAACATTTATTTATAATGAAGTAGGGGAGCAGGTATTGCGTTTTGATGGCGGATTGAAGTGGGATAGTCCCGAAATGATCGAAAAACTTAGAGCGGTAAAGTAATGCACATACTAACGAAGACTTTTTTTCTTTTCTCGGTAACCAGTTTGATGTTAGGTTGCAAAGAAGAACCTAAGATTATATTGCCGGAAGCACCAGTAAGCTTGATAGAAGACATGATTTCACCGGCAGGTGAATCTAGTGCTTTGCCACACTTATTGTCCAATAAAGATGTTGCCATGCTTTCATGGGTAGAAACTTCTAACGATACAATGGCGACTTTACGATATTCTCAATTGATCGATGGTAAGTGGCAAGAAGCGCAAAATATATGGAGTGGTACAGAATGGTTTGTGAACTGGGCAGATTACCCTATGATTACCGAGAACAATGGTAATTTATGGTCTCATGTTTTAAAGAAATCTACAGCAGGTACGTATTCTTATGATATAAAAATGAACGTGAAACCAAAGGGAGCAACCGATTGGATAACCGGTTTAGAACTGCATACCGATGGTACGCCGACCGAACATGGTTTTGTAAGCATAGTGCCGTATAATAACAACTTCTTCGTCAATTGGCTCGATGGTAGAAATACCGAAGAAAATAAGGCTGGGGAGCGCGGAGCAATGACCTTACGTGGCGGAGTGGTTTCTGCTACAGGAAAATTATTAGAAGAATATGAATTGGATGATAGCTCATGCGATTGTTGCCAGACGACTTCAGCGATAACAGATAATGGTCCGGTAGTAATCTATCGTAATCGATCAGAAGATGAAATTCGTGACATCAGTATTGTTCGCCAAGTGAAAGGGGAGTGGACGGCACCTAAAGTTATACATGAAGATGATTGGCAGATTAAAGGGTGTCCCGTAAACGGACCAAAAGTAGATGCCTTGGGTAATAATTTGGTCGTCGCTTGGTTTACAGGCGCATCAAATAAGCAAAAGGTTCAAATCGCTTTTTCTTCGGATGGAGGAGCTGAATTTTCTGAGCCAGTTATAGTTGCCGAAGGTACTATAATGGGTCGTGTTGATGTTGTTTGGATGGATGAAGATCACGCTATAGTAAGCTGGATGGAAGCCAATGATAAAACGGCATTGTTTAAGGCAATGGTGGTGAATAAAGACGGAACAACTTCTAAAAAGAAAGTGATTACCGAAATGGTAGATTCTCGAAAATCCGGATTTCCTCAAATGGAAATTGTAGAGGAAACCCTATATTTTGCATGGACCGAGCAAGATGGTGCAGTCACTCAAGTACGTACTGCTAAGATGCCGGTAGAAGGTTTTTCGATTAATTAACCGAAATCAATTCAATATCAAATACCAATACAGAACCACCAGGTATACCATTATAATCAAAACTACCATAGGCTAAGTGAGATGGTACTAGCAGTACGCCGTTTCCACCTTCGTTAAATAAGGGAATACCTTCTGTCCACCCTGCAATTACTTGATTAAGACCTATAGATAGTCCTTCTGCACTTTGGTCAAAAACTTCACCATCAAGAAAATAACCTCTATAAGCTACAGTTACATTAGAAGAAGCAGATGGTTTTGATCCATCACCTTGGTTTTCAATAATATAGTGTAAGCCAGAAGCAGTAGTTTGTGACTCCAGCTCGTTAGCAATTAAATATGCATTAATCTCTTCTTCATTGATTGCGGTAAAATCGATAGCCTCAAGAGGAGTTTGCTTGTCATCGTTAGATCCACAAGAAATCATAGTAGTTACAAGAAGAAGTATGGTAATGTATTTCATTATATTTTTTTTTGGAAAGATAGTTTTTGCTCCATAAACATACACCAATTTAAGATGTATTTAACCATTATAATAAATAGTAGGGTATACCAATTATGCAATAAAGGTATTCACCGAAAAGCGGACGCTACAATTTTGGTACAGGTATTTTTGAAATTTTATGGCATGCGATTGCGATTCAAAAACAACGGCTTCTGTAATGCTATTCGCTAAAACAAGATGCCCAATAAGGTATTCTACGTAGTAGGTGTTGTTTTCAGAAAGAAGAACAAAATTAGGTTTTGTAGTCACGCTAGTTATTTTAACGATACTAAAATAAAGCATTTATTTATGTGATCCTAATTTTTTTGGTTTTGGTTATTAAATAGATGTTTAGGTGGGTATTATTACTGCTACTGATGATAAATAAGAGCTTGTAATTGGTGGAAGAATTAACCGTCATTCATAAAAAGGTGAGGGTTGAAATAAATAGATGAAAGAGTACAATTATATCAGTTTTTAATTTTTGGCATTATAGTTGCAATTCATCTAGTAATTATTAATATCAAATTATATTACATTTATGAGTACAGGAACAGTAAAATTCTTCAACGACGCTAAAGGCTTCGGATTTATAACAGAAGAAGGTTCAAACAAAGAACATTTCGTTCACATTTCAGGATTAGTTGATGAGATTCGCGAAGGCGATGAAGTCGAATTCGAACTAACCCAAGGAAAAAAAGGATTAAACGCAGTTAACGTTAGAGTTATAGAAGAACCTTTGAAAAGTCCGTCAGCAATGACGGACTTTTTTTTGGAACATTATTCAAATACGGTGTGTAGACAGCCAACCCTATAAAATGTCTGTGATCAATTTAGCGTATTCAAGGTCTTTACAATCTTGTAAGACTTTGCTTAAAAGGAATTATACCATTATTAACTATAAATTTTAAACACAAATGTTAGATCAATTAAAGCAAATGGCAATTGAAAAATTGCAAGAAACAATGAGCGCAAATTCTTTAAATTCTGAAGCAACTACCGGAGCTGCAGAAGAAGGTGCATCATCACTTATCAGCAGTCTTATGGAGAAAGTAAGCGCAGGAGATTTAAGTGCGGTAACAAGCTTATTTTCAAATGATGGCAATGCAACTGAAGACAGTGGTATAGTTCAAAATTTAAAAAGCAAATTAGCAGAAATATTAGAGAGCAAAGGTATGAATGCTGCAGACGCCCAGGCAGAAGCTAGTAATGTTGCACCAAGTTTAGTAGATAGCCTTAAAGAAAAGTTCGTATCGAACGAAGCTTCAGATTCCGCTTTCAGCTTAGAAAGTCTTAGCGGATTAGTTGGTGGCGATGCCGGCAGCTTGCTTAACAAAGCAAAAGGTCTTTTCTAAGAATTTTACTTAGAAATTTAGAATTATAACCGCTTAGGAATGAGCGGTTATTTTTTTTCAGCATCTTATGATAAATTTAGCAATTATGAACACAATCAATTTAATTATGCTCCGTTCTAATAAAAAATAAATTGGTTTATGAAAATTTCAATGAGTTCTCAAAAAATAGCTGTATTGACCGAATTAGAAAGAAAACGAAAATCGGTAGAGCAATTATTATTGAAGTTGGAATCTTATTTATATGAACCTCAGACGCATAGTGGCTTTGAGAAAAAAGAAAGTTTGAAATCAACTATTAATCGTACTGCAAATAGCACCAATTCTTTGATGTCTATTCTCAAAATGAACGATATTTCTATCATGGATAGTATGAACGATGTAGAGCGCCAAATGGAAGAGTGCTACGAACTAGAACTAGAAGTAGCATCGTATATGTTAAACAGATAAATTTAATTTTATAGTATAATACAAACCGCTCAGTAATAAGCGTTTTTTTTGTGTCTATGAGTTAAGTATTAGACATCTAAAAAATACATAGGGTAGTGGTTTAGCATTTGAAATAGGGGAGCTAGTACACTAAAACGCAAATACCATTGTTGTATATATAACCGCAAACTTTAAATAAACCACTGATGGATACATTGTTGCCAATATTGAAAACTTCAGATTACCGTAAAGACGAAAAATTACAGTTTAAAGAGTTCTTATTCAATGACGCAATAGCACCTGTTGTTGCTTATGGTAAAGATAGTGGCAACGCTATGGTTTATGAAAGTGCAGCCAATGAATCAGATTTGTACGCTAGGTTTCCAGCTATTAAAAAAGAAGCCCTTGCAAATCTTAAGGCAATCGATGTACCGTATCAAATTACCGAGGCAGAAGGTACAAACGTGCTGTTTGCCGAAGGTCATGAATATGCCAGCGAAAAGATTTTAGATAAAGCGTATATGATTAAAATTGCAGCTGATTTAAAGTGCGATACGCTAATGGTGGGTATTCCTTTTAAAGGTGTGCTGATGGCGATTGATTCTAATTCAGAGATGCGTTTAAAGCTACCGGTTATTGTAAAGCAGTATTTTGATAATCCGCAGCAAGATCCTATTTCAGATAAGGTATTTCTGGTTCAAAATGGGGAAGTGGTCGCCATGGGAGGGGAGAAATTACCAGAAAATGAATCAGAGGATAATTTTGTGATTTCTGAGAATAAGACGCAAAACTATGGTATTGAATTAAAAAGTAAGAATATAGAAGAACTGGTTACTGATATAAATACATCGTTTCAGCAGGTTATGCTTATGATTTTACAACGCAAATCTTTTGGTGGTGAAATCACATTTAAATTGAGTAGTGCTATTCCTTTAAATGATACGCTGACAGATAAATGTAATTCTATTATTGAGCAGATTGAGAAGAATGAAATGCTACAAACCATTTCTCAGGCATTGGCATCTAGTAAAGTACAATTTAAGTTTCTGCATGATGGCAATCTAATAACGCCAATGAAAACATCTAAAGTAGTACAATCGGAGCCAGTACAAGTAGCATCTAAATTAAATCAGGATTCTAAAAAAGTCATTGCAGATACGAGTGAAAAACTAAAATCAGTTGCTGATAAGAGACAGAAACCGGCAACAGCCAAGAAGTCTAAACCATGGTGGAAATTTTGGGCAAGCGAAGAACAAGACTCTCCAGAAATGATTAAAGCTGCAGAAGACAAAGCAAAACTAGAGGAGCTTAAAGCTGGGACTCAAAAAGAGTTTGATAAATCGGATCATAATAAGTTTATGCCGAAATAACCTAAGTTTTTGAATGTTAACAATAGCGATGAAATATGTAGGTATTAGTAGGGTCTTAAAAAGTCTATTTTACATAATATAAATTATAGTACAG
>JANQUX010000041.1 GCA_030730545.1 Maribacter sp.
GTTAGTAGTGATAGTGATTTTACGCGTTTAGCTACTCGATTAAGAGAGGCAGGCATGCAGGTATTTGGTATTGGTGAGCGTAAAACTCCGAATCCCTTTATAGTAGCTTGTGATAAATTTATTTATATAGAAATTCTAAAAAGTAGAACAGAAGAAGAATCTTCTGATGCTGCAGATAAAACTCCCGAAGAAAAAAATACTGTTGATAAGATTACACCTAAAGCATTGCGTTTTATTGCTACTACTATAGATGATGTTGCCGATGATGATGGTTGGGCATTTTTAGGTGATGTGGGTAGTTTATTACAGAAGAAACAACCAAACTTCGATTCGCGTAACTATGGTTTCCAAAAATTGACGCCTCTCATCAATTCCATTCCGCATTTCGAGATTGAAAGAAGAGAAGATTCTAAGGGTCGTAAAAAGTTGATTTACGTTAAAATTAAGGAGAAAGGGAATTCTAAATCCAAAAAATAAGTAGTTTCTAGAATTCCGTAAATAGACTTCTTGCAATAGTATTAGTTTTTGTATTTTTCAATACAAATTCTAACATTATGATTCGTACACTTTGGCTTCTATTATTCGTTGTTGTTATTTCTTCTTGTAAAGAATCTCCAAAAGAAGAACAGATCGCCACAACGAAACCTATTGCTGAGGTTTTTACCGAGTTTTACGAGTTTAAGAAAAGCATCAACCCCATAGAGGCTACTAAAGCCGGATTTTCGACCTATAATGATACGATAGCCGATTACATTTCTGATGATTACATTTTACATTTAAAAGATCGATACACCTATTTTTTAGAGGAGTTAGGGCAGTATAATGCTGATAATTTGAGTGCCGCCGATTATATGAGCATGCGCGTTATGCAGTGGGATTGTTCGGTGAAGTTAGAAGGTGTTATGAACCCCATAGTAACGGTTGCTTCCCCAATCTACGATTTGCCGAACTTTGAGTTAATGCCACTTTTTCAAATACAATCGTTGCATTTATATGTTGCCCAGTTGGCAGGTGGTACAAGTGTGCAGCCGTTTAAGAGTATTGAAGATTATAATAATTGGTTAAGTAGATTAGAAGATTATTTGTTGTTTTTAGATACGTCTATTAAGAAGATGAAAATAGGTATGGATAAAGGTGTGGTACTACCAAAAGTGCTGACCTTAAAAATGCTACCTCAGATACAATCGTTTATTGATGTTCCGATTGAAGAAAACCTGTTCTATCAGCCAATAATGAATTTCCCTGACGGGCTGTCTGATGTTGATATGGATATTTTAAAAAGTAATTATGAAGATTTCATTCAAGAAAAACTGACCCCTAAATATGTAGAATTAAATCAGTTTTTAACCGAAGTGTATTTACCTGCTTGCAGAGATACAGACGGACTATTAGACCTGCCCAACGGAAAAGAAACCTATCAATATTTAATAAGATTGCATACGACCACAAACATGACTGCTGATGAAATTCATTCATTAGGGTTGTCTGAGGTAGCTCGTATTTCTAAAGAAATGGAAACCGTCAAAAATGAAATTGGGTTTAAGGGAGACTTAAAATCATTCTTTAATTCGCTTCGTAATAAAAAAGAACTGATGCCTTTTTCAATACCAGAAGAAGTTATTGAAAGTTTTAATACTATTAATGACCGTATTGCTTTGCGTATAGATTCTTTGTTCGCGGTAACACCAAAAGCTGGTTTTAATGTGCGAAGAACAGAAGCATTTAGAGAGGCATCGGCAAGTGCAGAATATGTTCCGGGTTCAAAAGACGGATCAAGAGCGGGTATTTTCTATGTTCCGATTCCCGATGTAAAAAGTTATAACATGGTGCATGATGAAGCGTTGTTTTTGCACGAAGCTATACCTGGTCATCACTTTCAATTAAGTCTACAGCAAGAGAATAATGAGCTTCCGGAGTTTTTGCATCCTGAGAGTATGGGTGTATTTGTGGAAGGATGGGCGTTATATTCAGAATCTTTAGGAAAAGAATTGGGTATTTACACAGACCCATATCAGTATTTCGGTATGTTGAGTATGGAGATGCATAGAGCGATTCGCTTAGTAGTCGATACAGGTATTCATGCAAAAGGATGGAGCAGAGAAAAAGCAATTCAAT
>JANQUX010000042.1 GCA_030730545.1 Maribacter sp.
ATACACAACAAAACCTTGTAAAATAACCGTTTTAGACGATTTACCATCGCTACCAGATGCTGATCAAGCATTGCGAATTGGTAGGCATAGACCGACATCGTGGGTTCGCATTATTATTAAAGAGGGTAAATTTAGACAAGTCCGTAAAATGACTGCTGCCGTGGGGTATCCGACGGTTCGGTTAATTCGCGTTCGCATCGGTACAATTCAGTTAGAAAAAATGAATCCTAGAGATGTAACTCCTATTCAAATTACTCTACCGGAGCTTTAGGAATCCGTTTTCCTGAAAACCTAGAGAAAATGGTCAAACTCTTTTTAGTATTAATAAAGTAAACACCCGTTAGCAGTACTACAGATGCAATAGCTGATTGTATGGTGATATCTTCATTTAAAAAATACCAACCCAGAATCATCGCAATTATCGGGTTTACATATGAAGAAGTAGCTACTTTTTCTGGCGATACAATGCGTAGTAAGTAATTGAAGGCTGTAAAGGTTACGATGCTACCAAAAATTATCAACAACGACATAGACCAAAGAACAGGAGTGCTCCATGTTACCGGTGATGACCATTGTTCCCCTAAAACTAGGCTGATGATTAAAAGTGAAAATCCACTAGTAAGCATTTGATAACCCGTATTTACAAAGAAATTTTTGGGTAACTCGGCATTACCAACAAACAAACTGCCATAAGACCAACTCAGCATACAAAGAAAAATTAGTACCATTCCCAATATCGCTCCGTCTTGTGCAATTATTTCTTTCTGACCGACTAAAAGAAAAATACCTGCAATACCAAGAACTACACCCACTAGTGACATTGGTTGAATTTTCTTGCCTTGAAATACACGCATCATTAGTAAAACCACTAGCGGCTGGGCAGATACTTCTAGAGCCGCAAAGCCACTATCAACAAACTTAAGAGCCCATACTACTACTCCATTTCCAAAAGTTAGAAATAGAAAGCCTGCAAGAAAGGTATTCTTGAATTGTTGTTTTGTAATTTTCAGGGAAAAGCCCAATATTTTTGAGATAACAAAAATTAGGCTACCGGCAATAACAAAACGAATGCCCGCCAACATAAAGGCAGGCAATTCGGTTACTGCTATTTTATTCCATAAATAGGTAGATCCCCAAATGAAATAAATGGCAAAAAATGACAATACTACCAAAACGGTGTTACGTTGCATTTTCACCATTAAAAATCTTTAAAACTAAATCTTCTTTACACGAACGGCATTCATACCCTTCATGCCTTTTTCTAACTCGTAAGAAACTTTATCGTTTTCCATAATCTCATCGATAAGACCACTAACGTGAACGAAGTATTTTTCGTTGTTTTCAGTATCTATAATGAAACCAAAACCTTTTGTAGTATCGAAGAAAGAGACTTTACCGTTTCTAACTGGATCGAAGTCTTCTACATCACCTTCTTCTTTCTTTGGAATACCTAAAATGATATCTTCTGCATCGATTTCTACTTTCATCGCTGGATCTGGCGGAGTGTCTACCAAGTTTCCATTGAAATCTACATAAGCAAGTGGAATACCAGAAGTACCACTTTCTTTAGTAGCTGCTTTTCGAGCAAGCATTTTTTTCTTTTTTTCTTCACGCTTCTTTAAGCGCTTTTTTTCTTTTTCAGTTTTATTAAATGTCTGTTGTGATTTTGCCATTCGTAATTTTAATGATAATAATAGATTTTACTGTAAAGGAATTGAAATACGTGGTGACGTGTATAACAAATGGTAAGCCTTTTGAGTAAACTTATAATGCCACTTGTTGTAAGGTCATTGCAAGAATCATCTGCATCCCTTTAAAGTTCTGCAAAGATAAGATTTGTATTTCAATTATTTAGCATTAAAATGACTCATTCTATCAATCTTTTAATAGAGCTAATGTTTGGCTCAGATTTGCATTCTATTATATGCCATAATTTCAGATTTTACACGCAACCCTTCTACTTTAATCGGTTTACTTTTTATTAGATAAATAGAATTATTGTTAAAATGAAATAATCTTAGTAGTAATTAATACACTGATAAACAGTTGATTAAAATAGTATAGCTAATGAATTTTGTTAAAAATAGTACCTTTTTATACATAGTACTGTAA
>JANQUX010000043.1:0-1800 GCA_030730545.1 Maribacter sp.
ATCAAAATTAACCGAATTAACAAAAGTTATTCGCCCGCTTCTTCTTTATACTTATTGTATTTAGTAAACTCCACTTTTTTATCTTCTAAAATTTTATAAAAACGGCGGTGAGATATTTTTAGATCTTTGGTTATTTGAGCTACCTTCTTCTTTTTCTTCTTATACAGTTTTATCTCTGCCGTTACGGCTTTGTTGAAGTAATATTTGTGAAGCGCATCTACTACCTCTAGCTCTGTTTTGCCGTTAGTGCTAACTAACTGGTCAATTTCAGATTTTATCTCTTGTAAGCCTTTCATATAGTTACTTATTTTTCAGGCACAGTAGCTGAGAACTTATTTATAAGATCAGCATACTTATCTAAATCTTCTAGAGAATGATTACCATAATCATTAACAACGTCGAACTTAATATTGTTGTTTGCCAAGAAAGTGGCTACTCTTTCAAGCTCTTCGGGGGAACCTTTTATTTCAATTTTTGCCATTATTAAAAATGCATTTTATTAAGTGCTTGCCTAATTTAAGATTATTCTTTGGAATTTAAGCAGTAAAATAATTTACCTACTTATATTCCTTTTAAAGTTAATCGCTTTGTTACAGTTTTCGCTGCCACGCAGTCTAGTCAATGGATTTTGTTGAATTTTAATTTTTGGTTTTTACTTGTATGAGGTAATTGTAAAGCAGGAAGTCTTTCTAATATCAGCAGCAATAAAAAAGCCCAATAATAAATAGCAACACTAATAAATTCTGGGGGAACTTTAGTATACCAATATTAAGGGCTGCCTCAATTTAACATTTTATTAGGAAATACAGAAATCAGTTTTTTGAATTCAATTTAATGTAATTGCATATAAATTACTTAAAAACCAAGAAAGCAGCCTTTTAGGCTGCTTTCTATTATCTAAAATATTTTTCAATTTGCTTAGTCACCTACATAAGTAAAGGTCGTTAGGTATGTTTCGCTATCGCTACCATCAGCAGATGCGGATGAAACGGTCGCTGCTGTTGGATAATCACCATCATAAGTATATGACATATTAATGGTGTATTCTATTTCACCTTCTTCATTTTTGTACACTATTTGCGACGGATTGTTATTTGGGAACAATGCTTTTGCTCTTACAATTTCTTCTGCCTGTGGAGCTGCTGCAAAATTTAATTTAATTTGATCCAAAACATCGATCATTCCTGCTGCTTCTGCAGTTTTGTAAAACGGATTTGGTTTGTTGTCATAAGAGATTTCTGCTGTGTAATACACTACTTCTTCTTCACCGGTCATATAATCATAATCGTACTCTATAAATTTGATTACGGACGGGTTACCATTACCATCATATTCTTCTATTTGTCCGGTTTCAAAGGCATCATACGGCGATTCATATAATTCTTCTACATTACCGTTATCTACGTTACCGGTTACATTACTTAAATTTCCGTCTTCATAGGTAAAATTAGTAGTGTCGGTTCCGTAAAAGACAGAGGTTAACTGTAAATCGTTATTGTATGAAAATAAAATGTTCCCGTTATCTTCTGAATCTTCGGCAGACTCTACATTTATTGAGCTGATAAGCTTTGTTTCTACATTTCCGTTAACTTCTTCAAACTCTTCTGAGGTTGACTTTTCACAGCTAAAATTAATAACTGCAATAGAGGAAAGTAATAATAATTGATTAAATGTTTTCATGGTGATTTTGATTTTAAAATGTTTGTTAGGTCTATACTTAACAAACCGATTTTAAAAATATTGTACGCCTATTTATTACGGTTTTTCGTAATATTTACGCTACGCCAATAACCATGGTAT
>JANQUX010000043.1:1810-2101 GCA_030730545.1 Maribacter sp.
GTATTTGTAGGAATATTTTGATGTAGAAACATTTGAAAATAAAAAATGCCCATCAGAAAGTGATGGGCATTTTTGGGTATTATTTTATAAACTTCGCACCTAATTTAAGATTGCTGACCCATAAAGCATTTCGACTGCGCTCAATGTGACACTTTGAAAAAAACTTGATTACTAAATTTCAAATCTATTAATTCACTTACTCTGCAGCTCCTTCAAAAATGGTGTTGAAAATAAGTTTGTACGTTCCTCTTGGTTGTGCTCTAAACTGTGGTCTGAATGCAAATAACACTA
>JANQUX010000044.1 GCA_030730545.1 Maribacter sp.
GTTACAGCACCACTTGCACCAACCGCTGAATAATAAGGTTCGTCTTTATGAAAACTTAAAGCCAACAAGCTACCGCCAATAAGACTTACAGCATAAATGATTAAGAATTGAGTGGTGCCAAACCAATTAATAACTACACCTGCAAAGAAATAAAGGGTAAGCATATTAAACAATAAATGTGAAATATCTACATGCAGAAATCCCGATGTTGCCATGCGCTCTTTTTGACCTGCCTTAATAGCCCCAATACTGAATTTATATCGTTCGAAGAAAGTAGTATCATTGAACCCCTTCAGTGATACTAATACATTTGCAGCAATAATTGCTATGGTCGCTATATCAATGTTGTACATTATCTGCCCTTTATTTGGCGTCAAATATAACTATATTTGCCCATAATTTTTTGAGAATGCAACTATTGGCCTTTGTTTTGATCTATCCATTTTTATGGATTGTTTCCATTTTGCCACATCACCTATTTTATGGTTTATCTGATATTGCCTGTTTCTTTATATATCGTGTATTCGGATATAGAAGAAAAGTGGTACAAGAAAACTTGAATTTGGTCTTTCCAGATAAGTCTACGGATGAAATTCATCGTATTGAAAAGGAATTCTACAAACACCTTTGTGATATGTTTTTAGAAATGGTCAAAACCATGAACCTTAGTAAAGAGGCTGTCGCTAAAAAATACCACCTAGAAAATCCTGAAGTTTTACTGGAAATCGAAAAAGAACGAAGTATTATTATTTTATGTGCACATTATGCCAATTGGGAATGGAACGTAAGCATCAATAACTACGTAAACTCTAAAGGATATGCAGTTTATCAAAAAATAAACAACTCTTATTTTGATAATTTCATCAGAAAAACTAGAGCTAGATGGAATACTACTTTAATAACCCAAGCACAAACGGCCAAAACGGTCATTCAGAATTACAGAAATAATGTTCGTGCCACTTACGGTATGGTAAGTGATCAATCACCACAAGCGCATAGAGCGCATTATTGGACAGATTTCATGGGAATAACTGTTCCTATATTCAATGGAGGCGAAGCTTTAGCTCGAAAGACAGGGCTAGCAACAGTATTCTTAAAAGTAAGCAAAGTAAAACGAGGACATTATAATGCGGAATTCATCCCTATTGCTATTAATAGTAAAGAGACCAAAGAACATGAAATCACAGACAAATTCTTAAGACTGACCGAAGAACAAATTCGAGAAAAACCTGAATATTATTTATGGACCCACAAACGTTGGAAACATAGAGGTAAAAAACCTGCAGCTTTTGCTGATGTTAGTTAACACTATAGAAAATAAAAAAACCGGAAACAGTTGAACTGCTTCCGGTTTTTTTATCGATAAATATGATTTTATAAACCTGCTATAGATTTTATCTCACCAATAATTCTATCTGCTAATCCATCAGCTTCTGCCTGACTTTTAGCTTCTGTATAAATTCTTATAATTGGCTCTGTATTCGATTTTCTTAAATGAACCCAGTTTTCTGCAAAATCAATTTTTACACCATCAATAGTAGACAACTCTTCGTTTGCATACTTTTCAGCCATAGATTTTAAAATTCCATCAACATCTAAACCAGGTGTCAACTCAATTTTCTTTTTGCTCATAAAGTAACTTGGGTAGCTAGCTCTTAATTCTGCCACTGTACCACCCTTTTCTGCCATCAGCATTAAAAATAAAGCTGTACCTACTAATGAATCTCTACCGTAGTGACTTTCTGGATAGATGATTCCGCCATTACCTTCACCACCAATAATAGCATTATTAGCCTTCATTTTAGTAACCACGTTTACTTCACCTACTGCAGCAGCTTCATATGTACCACCATGCTTTTGGGTAATATCGCGTAAAGCACGAGAAGATGAAAGGTTAGAAACCGTATTACCTTTTGTTTTACCTAATACATAATCGGCACAAGCAACTAACGTATACTCTTCACCGAACATTTCACCATTGTTACTAATGAATGCCAAACGATCAACATCTGGATCTACTACGATACCGAAATCGGCTTTTTCTTTAACCACTAAATCACAGATATCTTTTAAATGCTCTTTTAATGGCTCTGG
>JANQUX010000045.1 GCA_030730545.1 Maribacter sp.
ACTTATGTATGCGGCTAAATCTTCTGCATTGAAGTCCTCTTTGACATTCTCACCAAAAAGTTGTTCTTCATTTAAATTCTCTGTAAGGCTACGGATGGTATTTTCTAAGGATACTAGAATCTTTTTTTGCTGTTTTGCTTCTTTCTGTAAACTTTTATTGGCTTCAAATAGTTCATCTGAACTTATAGTTGAAGCTCTATGGAGCATAGAAAATTTATCATCATAATTTTCATATGACTTTTCTATAGCATCTAAGAAGCTTACCATTTCTGGATGCGCTTCTAGATCTTCAGGTAAATATTTTCGGATTTGTCTTTTTAACAGGGAGTGCATTATTCGCTAAATAAGGTTAAAGTCATGGTCTGATTGTGCAATTTACAACTATCTTGACCACTAAAAGGTGCCATTTCACCGTAGGAATAAAATCCGCTTATTACCGTATCGTCTCCTATAACAGCTTTAACTTCTTCAATTTCTTCTTCGGTACGTTGATCCATGACCAACTTTCTACCAATACAACTAATCAATAAGGCAAGCTCTGGAGATTTTTTTCTACCACCCATAGCGAGCTCTGCTGCATGAAAAGCTCCGTTCGCTATATCATCTACCGACGACATCATTAACTGTACCCTTGCCCCTTCTGGAATGTCACCTGCAAGTATCATTGTATTTTCCTTTTCATCTATATTAAGAATTGTTCTCACCAAAGGTTCAGCATCTTCGGTCACTTTAACACTTAACGGGTATAGCAATGCCGACTTCGGCAATTCATTTGCTTTTTCACCTAAATAGGTTTTGTAAAGATCCAATGCAGGTTTACCATCTAACTCATAAAGTACATTACCGTCAGATTTTGTAATAATACGTTCTGGCCCAAAAGTAGTCCATCCACCATAATTAGAACTAGTAATTTCTAACGTATCTCCATAAAAACCTATGGCTATTATTTCACCTTCTTTGGGGTTTTCATTGTAAGATGCCAATGTTCTTTCAAAACGATCATCATCACCACATAATCCACCAGAGAGTCCGAAATGTGTATTACCTAAATGTTCTAACCCTTCAATAAGAGCACTACCGTTTACGGTACTACCTTCAGATATCACAAATAAGTGTTTCAAATTCTCTTTTGGGAATTCAGCTATTAGACTCTCTCCTAATTTTTTATCATCATTTTTAAAATCTGCAACATTATTTCTTTTGACAAGTATGGAACTTTTTTCAAATTCTATAGCAGTTAACACCACGCATCCGTCTAAAACATTATCATCTATAATTTCACCAGATGTTGTACCAAAAACAATATGCCCGTTTGGAAATAACTGTCTAACCTCATCATATATATGTTCACTTTCTAACATATATCGATTACCAAAAACCAAGACTAAAGGTTCATTTAGTTTTTTTGAATCGTTGAGTACAAAAGACTCATTTGGTTTCTTTATTGCTTGAACTATTTTCATCTTTATTGTTTTAGTTATGGTCTTTTTTAATGGTAAAATGAAATTGGGTGCCTTCGCCAACTACACTATCTACCCAAACGCTACCTTGGTAACGATCTACAATTTTCTTTACTATGGAGAGCCCTATACCGGTCGACCTTTCATTATTACCTATAGATTGAAATATGTCGAATATCTTTTTATGATATTCCTCTGGTATACCCACCCCATTATCACTAATGGTAAATTGCCAAAAATCGCCCTCATCTTTAAAAAGTACTTCTACAAGACCAACTTCTCTTTCAATATGCACTACGGCGTTACCGATTATATTTTGAAAAACTTGGTGCATTTTAATTCTATCAGCCATTATTGTTGGTAATGCCTTTGGTACTACTAATTGAACATGATCAGGTATATATATTGTTTCGCCAATGTCGGTTATAACCGTATTTAGGTCAACTTTAGAATCATCTAAGGCAGAGCTATTGGCTGTAGAATATTCAAGTATACCGTGAATCAATTTATCCATAGAATCAACTTTCTATTGCATAAGATCAAGATTCTGTAGACCAACTTAATCTACTACATCTTTATATTCCGTTGAATGGTCAGCATATAATATTGTCCAACTTGGTTTCAATC
>JANQUX010000046.1 GCA_030730545.1 Maribacter sp.
GAACTGCTCTTGCATTTGAGCTACCGAACTTTCTGCTCTTGGATCTGGTAAAATGCTAAATGTTTCGCTGCTATTAGTTCCGTTCACATTCAAATGGACTTTATAATCACCAGGTACTGCTTTAGCACCGTCAAAACTTGCCCACCAGAAAATCATTCCTTCTAGTTTCTCAGCTCCTTTACCACGAGTATCCCAAACAAAAGTATTACCGCCTTTCTTTACCTCTAGTTTTTTGTCTTTTTTCTTCGCAGCAGTACTATAATTCGCCAATGTATCACCAGCCATACTCGTATAGGTCAACTGAACCGTGTCTTTCTCAGAATAGTTTTTCATTAGAAAATGAGTAATTACACCGTTCTCTAAATTTTGACCTGATGTTTTAGAAGGCTTTTTAGATGCCCTACCTTTTGTACGATAAGAATCTTTTGGTTTGAACAAAATAGTATTCGCATTCTTTTTACTTTCATCTAACTGATGCAACACGGTTAAGTCATCAATAATCCACAGACTACGCCCTTGAGTAGCCACAATTAAATTATCATCTTTAATGGTTAAATCTGTAATAGGTACGATTGGTAAATTCATTTGAAAAGGAGACCAACTGGCGCCGTCATTAAAAGAAACATACATACCTGTTTCTGTACCTGCATATAACAAACCTTTCTTTTTAGGATCTTCACGAACTACTCTTGTAAAATGTTCTGACGGGATACCGTTCGTTATTTTTGTCCAGGTTTTACCGTAATCCGTTGTTTTGTATAGGTATGGCTGAAAATCACCTAACTTATATCTAGTTGCGGCTACGTAGCATGTACCCTCGTCAAAGTTTGATGGTTCAATGCTGTTTATCATATTCCACTCTGGCATATTTGGCGGAGTAACATTATCCCAAGTAGCACCAGAATCTTTTGAAACATGAATTAATCCGTCATCACTCCCTACCCAAAGTATCCCTTCTTTTAACGGACTCTCATTTGCGGTAAAAATGGTACAGTAGTATTCTACACTCGTATTATCTTGAGTTATTGGTCCGCCACTAGAACCTAATTTTGTTGGGTCGTTTCTAGTTAAGTCTCCACTTAACACTTTCCAGCTTTGTCCTTCGTTTTCGGTAACATGCACGTAGTTAGAAAAAGTATATAGTTTCTTCGGATTGTGCCTACTGAATAGAATAGGGAAATTCCATTGAAAACGATATTTCATCGATTCTGCACCAGCACCCATTGGGTTGTCTGGCCAAACGTTTATACCTCTTACAGTTTTCTTCTTATGATTAACACGCGTTAAAAATCCGTCATAACTACCGCCATAAACAATATCATCATTTTTAGGGTCAACAGCTATCCAAGCAGATTCACCACCAGCAGTCTCTTCCCAATTACCATCACCAATACTATTTTCATCGCTTCTGTGATCAATACGTAATGTAGAATTATCTTGTTGTGCCACGTATATTCTGTACGGGAAAGAATTATCAGTAGTAACTCTATAAAATTGTGCCGTAGGCTGATTGTAATAGGTACTCCAAGTTTCGCCACCATCATATGAAATTTGGGCACCACCATCATCACCAATAATCATACGCTGCGAATCTTCTGGAGAGATCCACAAATCGTGATGATCCCCATGTGGCGCATTGAAAGTATTGAAAGACTTACCACCATCGGTAGACTTATGGTAATTTACGTTTAACACATAAACAACATCCTCATCTTGTGTATCGGCATAAACTCTGGTATAATACCAAGCACGTTGGCGAATTTTACGTTCTTCATTTACGACAGTCCATGTTTTACCACCATCTTCAGAGCGATATAAACCACCTTTTTCTTTATTCTCTACGATTGCCCAAACCTTTTCTGAATTTTTAGGCGAAACAGCTACACCAATAATACCCAATGTATCTTTAGGGAATCCCTCATTTTTCGAAATCTCCGTCCAAGTTTCTCCACTGTCCATACTTTTCCAAAGTGCAGAACCATCACCACCACTAATTAAGCTATACGGTGTACGTTGTGCATGCCAAGTAGAAGAATATAAAATTCTAGGGTTATTAGGGTCAAACGTTAAATCT
>JANQUX010000047.1:0-1797 GCA_030730545.1 Maribacter sp.
TCTTTTGGTCATTGGTATTCCTTGACTAGATGGCACAGCGATTGAACTTGAAATACCTGGTAT
The DNA here is from genome assembly GCA_030730545.1 of Maribacter sp. Taxonomy (GTDB): domain Bacteria; phylum Bacteroidota; class Bacteroidia; order Flavobacteriales; family Flavobacteriaceae; genus Maribacter. The sequence continues at coordinate 64 of JANQUX010000047.1, forward strand.
TACACTTACCGGGATACCGAATGCCTCTACATATTCAATCTCTTCATTTGCTCGTCCAAATACAAAAGGATCTCCGCCTTTTAAGCGTACTGCATGCCCATACTCGAATGCGTATTTTACTATCAATTCATTGATTTCGTCTTGGGTGTGTGAGTGCTTTCCACATCTTTTACCTATGTATATTTTAGGTATATCGCTACGTATTTCAGATAATAGCTCATCGCTAATTAATGCATCGTACAGTATTATATCCGCCTCGTTCAAAACCCTTAAACCCCTTACTGTTATTAAGTCTTTAGCGCCAGGACCTGCACCTACCAAGCTTACTTTTACCGTTTTCTCTGATTCCTTCTTCATAGTATTTAGCTGTAATAATTAATGATTCCACAACAAGAATACGTATTTATTTCGATTAAAATATAGAATATATACGTATTTATACGTAATATTGCTGTGTAGCTAAATAAAAAGGGTATGAAAACTATACTAGTTGTCGGTAATGGAATGGTAGGGTACAAATTCTGTGAAAAATTTGTCGCCAGAGAAGAAAGCAAGCAATTTAAACTCATCGTTTTTGGCGAAGAACCTCGTGCTGCCTATGACAGAGTTCACCTAAGCGAATTTTTTGCGAGTAGAGATGCCAAAGCATTAGAAATGGCTCCTTTAGAATGGTATGTAGAAAACGGAATAGATTTGGTCGTTAACGAAAGGGTAACCGATATACACAGAACTAAAAAGACCATTACTACGGCAAGTGAAAAAGAATTTAGCTATGATTATCTTATTCTTGCTACTGGTTCTGCCCCCTTTGTACCGCCTATTAAGGGAGTAGAGAAAAAAGGTGTCTTTGTGTATAGAACTATTGAAGATCTAGAGCAAATGCTAGACTATGCCGAAGAAATTAAAAAGGTAAAACCTAACGGAAGAGCTGCTGTTTTAGGTGGTGGCTTACTAGGTCTTGAAGCTGGTAAGGCGGTTATGGATATGGGTCTTGAACCCCATGTTGTTGAATTCGCGCCAAAACTTATGCCAAGACAGTTAGACTCAAGAAGTAGTAATGTGCTTCAACTCACTTTAGAATCTATTGGTATTGCAATACATACCGGTAAGGCTACCAATAGTATTATGGGCAATGGTGCCATTACGGGAATGGATTTTGGTGAAGACGATACATTAGATGTTGATATGTTGGTCATTTCTGCAGGTATACGCCCAAGAGATGAGCTCGGTAAAACGTGTAATCTAGAAATGGGTGTACGTGGCGGCATTGTAGTAAATAATAAAATGCAAACATCTGACCCTACAATCTATGCCATTGGCGAGGTGGCTTTATACAACCATATGATTTATGGTTTGGTCGCCCCTGGTTATGAAATGGCAGAAGTTGCGGTGAATCAAATATTGAATTCTACCGACATTGTAATGAAGTCTGAAATTGATATGTCTACCAAACTAAAACTTATAGGGGTAGATGTTGCTAGCTTTGGCGTGCCTTATATGCCTGCTGATAAGGGACTTTCCATTATCTATGAAAACAAGACAAAGGGTGTTTATAAAAGAATCAACGTAAGTCATGATGGTAAAACATTGTTAGGCGGTATCATGGTTGGCGATGCTGAAGATTATAGTATTCTTCATCAAATGTACCTCAACAATATGCCTTTGCCCGATAATGCCGAAGAGCTTATTGTGGGTTCTAGAGGCGAAGGCGGTTCTGCTTTTGGTAGTGCCATG
>JANQUX010000047.1:1897-10745 GCA_030730545.1 Maribacter sp.
GATTATTCTCGTCAAGAACTTTTCGACCTCACAAAATTGAAAGGGATTACCGATTACGATACATTATTAGATGAAGTGGGTACCGGTAATGGATGCGAAGTTTGCAAACCTGCCGTCGCAGCAATTTTTGCCAGTCTTTACAATGAGACAGCAAATAGACAAGAAACTATTCAAGATACCAACGATCGATATTTAGCAAATATTCAACGTAACGGAACGTATTCTGTAGTGCCAAGGGTAGCGGGTGGCGAAATAACACCGAAGCAACTAATGGCTATTGGTAGAATAGCCCAAAAATATGATTTGTACACCAAAATTACTGGTGGTCAACGAATAGATATGTTCGGAGCAAAACTGCACGAGCTTCCTCCTATCTGGGAAGAATTAATTGCAGAGGGATTTGAAACGGGACAAGCATATGGTAAATCTCTACGTACCGTAAAAAGCTGTGTAGGATCTACCTGGTGCCGTTATGGTATGGATGAAAGTGTAAGCTTTGCGGTAGAAATTGAGCACCGATATAAAGGCATTCGTTCTCCGCATAAATTTAAAGGCGGAGTATCAGGTTGTATTCGTGAGTGTGCAGAAGCTAGAGGTAAAGATTTCGGATTCATTGCCGTTGAAGGCGGATGGAATGTTTATGTTGGCGGTAACGGTGGTGCCACGCCCAAACATGCCTTGTTACTTGCTGAAAAAGTAGATAAAGAAACTGCTATAAAATATGTAGATCGCTTTATCATGTTCTATATTAAAACAGCCCAACCATTACAAAGAACTGCCCCATGGCTAGAGAAATTGGAAGGCGGAATAACCTATTTACAGAACGTTGTCATCAACGATTCTTTAGGTATTGCGAAACAACTTGATTACGAAATGCAAGCTCTGGTAGATTCTTATGTATGCGAATGGAAAGAAGCTGTTGAAACCCCAGAAATAAGAGAGCGTTATACTCACTTCGTAAACTCTGAAGAAACAGATAACAATATTGAGTTTGTGTCATTAAGAGACCAAAAAATGCCTAAGGAGTGGGCGTAACGGTTGATGGTTGACAGTTGTTGGTTGTTAGTTTGCCTTTGTTTCAACCTTATGAGTGTAAAAATTTATTAAATATTAAAAATCGAAATTATGTCTTTATCTGTTTTGAATACCTACGAAAGTGTAGCTGCTAGTGATGTTACCGTTTGGTTTAAGGCCGCCCCAATTTCTAAGTTTCCTAAAAACGGTGGCGCTTGCATAAAATACAAAGACAAGCAGATCGCTGTATTTAATTTCACAAGAGAAGGAAAATGGTACGCTTGTCAAAATTTATGTCCGCATAAAATGGAAATGGTGCTTTCAAGAGGTATGATCGGGGAAGAGAATATGGAGCCTAAAGTTGCCTGTCCGCTTCACAAAAATACCTTTTCATTAAAAACTGGAGAAAATTTAAATGGTTCTTTGGATGCAATTGCTACTTATCCGGTAAAAATAGAGTCGGACTTTGTGTATGTTGGCTTTTCTGAATAGTTTTGAGTAAATAATTGACTTATGGCGATGACAGATAAATTACTTGTAGCATTTCAAAAATTCGACGACGCCAATACCCAAGATCCTAATACCGAAGTTTTCGAGGGAACTACCTACCCAAAGGAGGTTCTTTACGGAATTCGAATGACCGAACGGTTGAATAAATTTGATGCAAACGCGTCTGAAGCATTGCGCCTTACTGCCCGTTGTCAGCATATCTGCAGATGGGAAATACCTCGAGAGTCTTATGAAATGAATCGCGAAGGATACTTGAGATGGCGACAAGAACTTAAAAAATTTCATGCTAATAAGGCATCTTCGATTTTAGAACATGTCGGTTATGATGATGAAACCATAGCTAATGTCAAGTTTCTTTTAGAGAAAAAACAACTAAAGAAAAACGAAGAAACCCAAACTTTAGAAGATGTTATCTGCTTAGTATTCTTAGAGTTCTATTTTGAACCTTTTGCACACAAACACCCTGAAGGCAAAACGATTGACATCCTTCAAAAAACATGGAAAAAAATGTCAATAAAAGGTCAAGCTGCCGCTTTAAAATTACCGCTCTCTAAATTCTCTTTAGATTTGATTAGCAAGGCACTACAGGGGTAATAGTAAATTACGATTTCTTTATGGCTAATAATGAGCATAATATACCATTAGACACGGCTACATTTATACGTATACGTAAATGGTACTTGTTTGCATTGGCTGCCATTGCTCTTACCGTTATTATTGCCCAAGTGCTTATTCAACTACACTTAAAATCACAATCTGGCGATTCTAAGCTTATAAATGTAGCCGGTAGACAACGTGCCTTTAGTCAGAAATTAGTTAAGGAAACTTTGCTTCTAAAAGACATTACCGACCCTGAAGAAAAAAAAGTGGTCTTGTCTGAAATTGACAAAACACTTGGAGTTTGGAAAAAGGCTCACCTTGGTCTTCACTTAGGCAATGCTTCTTTCAACCTACCTTATGAAGATGACCCAAAGGTTCAGTTGTTGTTCACCGAACTAGAACCTCATCATGCGGCGATGGTCAAAGCTATTGAACATATTCTTGTAACACACAAACAAAACATAAACACTACAGTTCAAGAAAATGACCTGAACGCCTTGTTGACAAATGAGCGTCCGTTTTTGAGTATCATGGATCAAATTGTAAACGAATATGACGCACGCAGTAATGAACAACTTCAGAAACTAAAGCAAAAAGAGTATTGGTTATTGGCATTTTCATTATTAATTCTACTGTTAGAAATCTTTTTTATTTTCCGCCCATTATCTATCCAAATTAAAAATACTATTGGTCATCTTATGGGTAAGGATTTGGAGTCTCAAGGTCAGCTAGATAAAATTCAAAGTTTATACAATGAAAAAGAACGCTCATTAAAAGAACTTCAAGAACTCAATTTCGTAATCGATAATGCCGCACTTTTTGCTAGTATTCGTAAAGATGGTACTATTGTCTTTATCAGCAAGAAGTTTTTAGATTTATTGGGGCATGATAAGGCACCTGTAAACAAACCTATTTCTGAAATACTTACTATTGAAGAAGGTCAGCAATCGTACCTTAAAGAGGTGTTGAAAATCAATCGAAAAAATGTAATGCGTAATGAAGAGCTGCAAGTGGTAACCACAAAAGGCGCTACAATTTGGTTAGATATGTCTATCGTACCCATGCATCAATCTACATTAGAGCAAGATATTTTAATTCTATGCTCAGACATTACAGAACGAAAAGAAAATCAGCTTAAAGTACAGCAATTGACCAAGCAGAATTTTGAGGAACGCATGCAACAAAAGAAGATGCAGGCAAGCCTGATTGTAGAGGGACAGGAAGAGGAACGCAAACGTATTGCCAAAGATATTCATGATGGTATTGGGCAAATGCTCACAGCCCTTAAATTCAACATTGAATCTATTGATATTGAAAATACTGCTAAAACAGGGGAGAAAATCGCCTATTTAAAAGCATTAACATCTGACTTAATTAAAGGAGTTAGAACAGCGACTTTTAATCTTACTCCGCCAGAATTGAGTGACCACGGTATATTCCCAGCAATTCATAAAATGACGACAGAACTGTCTAAATTGACCGGAAAAAATATCTTATTCAAGAACAAAACTGACGACAATATAAGATTCGACTCTTTGGCAGAAACGAATATTTATCGTGTTACCCAAGAAGCGGTAAATAATGCCATTAAATACGCAGATGCAAATTACATTTTGGTTACCTTAAATTACTCTTATCCTATTTTGAGTGTAGTTATAGACGATGACGGTAAAGGTTTTGACGATACCATTCTTGGGCAATTACCAAAAAATAATAGTGAAGGCGGTATGGGTCTGTTTTTTATGAAAGAACGTATCGACTATATTAACGGCAGACTTTTTATAACCTCTGAAATTGGAAAAGGAACGCGAGTAACTATCAATTACAAAACAGAAGAAAACAACATATCACATGGAACGGAATGAGCTTTACCCCGTATTTTTAAAAGTATCTAACCTGCATATTTTAATTGTTGGCGGTGGCAATGTTGCGCTAGAAAAATTGACTTTCTTATTAAAGTCGAGCCCAAAAGCACAGGTAGAAATGGTGGCACCCATGTTCCGCGAAGAAACCATTGCACTCGCGAATAAATTCGATATTAAAATGAATGTGGCGAATTACGATGTTTCTTATTTGAAAGGGAAACATATCGCTATTGCCACCACCGATAATGTACCTGTAAACGAACAAGTTTATCATGATTGCCGAGAACGGCAAATATTAGTAAACGTAGCTGATAACCCGCCTTTTTGTGATTTCTACATGGGTGGCATCGTTACTAAAGGGAATGTAAAAGTGGCTATTTCTACTAATGGAAAATCACCGACCACAGCCAAAAGATTACGTCAGTTTTTTGAAGATGTAATACCTGAAAATATTGACGACCTCGTTAAAAACCTCAACGAATTTAGAAAGACCATAAAAGGTGATTTCGAAGAAAAAGTCGAAACCTTAAATGAGTTTACCAAAGGGTTGGTGAACAAGAAAGAGGAGTAGGCTATTTCTCAAAACTAAGATGGGCAACGTCATGACTACAGCTGTAATGCGCATTGTCTGCTGCATAAACTGCTGAATCTGCTGAACTTTGCGCTTCTTTCATTAAACGCTGTGCTTTACGCATATAGAATTGTAAGTTACCTAGGTTGTTCGCCTTGGCAGCATTTTTTACATTTTCAAAAGCTTCGGTTGAAAAATCGCGAGAATCTATTGTATGTCTTTCGGCATCAATAGTATAACTCACGGCTTCTTCTAAGCCACAACTTTGCGAATCGTATTGTGCTTCTGAAGCTAAAATTACCGCTTCATCGGCAGCATTAACTGCCTGCCCCATTAACAGCATTGCTGTTTTAGTATTTTTTCGCGCTGTACTTATAGAGGGGTCAAAAGAAGCAATCTCAACGGCCGTACTCAATGAATCTGAAAGCTGACTAAATTGCGACATGTACTGCTGTACATCGCTAATTTCACTTTTAAAAACTTCGCATTGGGCATGAACATAAGTTGATGTAAAAAACAGTACAGCAACTTTTAAATAGGTTTTAATCGTAATCATATTTGGGGGAAAATTTGATTGTTAAAGATACTAACTACATTATTTTACAAATCGTATTATTATTAGGCCAACTGCATAAAATAAAGAAAATTCTTGTTAATTAGACTTTAAGGTTCTCATAACCATTGCTCAAAACAATGCCTAAGTTTCAATACCTTTAACCGTTGAATCGTAGTGCTAAAACATGACCAAAGAATCCATCCAAAAAATACTTTCTGAATTTAATCTCAACGGAAGTTCATTAAACTGGACGCCCTTGACAAGCGGACTCATTAATGACACGTATTTAGTTGCGGATGAGGATGGTAAACAATACATTCTTCAAAAGATAAATACCCAGGTGTTTAAAAATGCTGGTATTCTGATGGATAATATTCAATTTGCTTTACCTGTCCTTCAAGCAGAGGATTACAGCCAAATTACTTTTCTGAATACAACCGCAGGAACCAATCATCTAATTCAGGATAATGATTTCTGGCGGATGATGACCTACATACCCAATAGTACCACCTACAATACAACTACCGAAACCTCAACTGCCTTTGAAGCGGGACGCATTATTGGCAAGTTTCATCAGCTCTTGCAATATTCAGATACGGCACTATTTAATGATACACTACCCAAATTTCATAATCTAGATTTTAGAACTCTAGAGTTTCAAGAAGCAATGCAGAATGCTGATGCGCAAAAAATAGAAATTGCCGGCGTCGCCATTAAAAAGGCACAGTTATTTCTCAAAGAACTTCAATATTTAAATACTAGTAATTTACCCTCTAGAATTTGCCATAACGATACCAAGCTTAATAATATCTTATTCTCTAAATCAAATAATAAAGCATTGTGCCTTATTGACTTAGACACCATTATGAAGGGCTATTTCTTCTATGATTTTGGTGATGCCATTAGAACTGTAGTAAACAATGCTCCTGAAGATGAGCAGAACCACGAACTTATAAATTTTAATGAATCATTGTTTAAAGCTTTTGTAGATGGCTTAGCTGCTAACAGTTCATTTTTAACTGCCGCAGATAAAGACAGTCTACCCTTAGGTACCGTTTTTATGCCATTTATTCATGGTTTACGAGCACTTACAGATTACCTGAACAATAACAAATATTACAAAGTCACTTACGAGAATCAAAATTTAGATCGTTGTAGCAGTCTCTTTAATTTTGCCGAAAAGGCTCTCAAAAAGAAAGATTTTATGGCAGCGTATATCGCAAAAGTCCTTGTTTAATTATTTTCTATTAAATTATCTAACAACTCGCGTACTTTTTTACTGTTCCAATCTGCGGCACCGGTTTCTTTAATGATAATTTTTCCTGTAGCATCAATGACATAATTGGTGGGAATGCTATTTTCTTGTAATATTTCGGGAGCTTGCATTTGTGGAAAATAGATAGGTAGTTCATAACCTTTCTTGTTTATAAACCGCTGTACTTTATCTGGCTCTTCTTGGGTTAATAATATAAAATTGACTTTGCCTCCATAGTCTTTATACAAATCTTGAATTCCTGGTAATTCTGCAATACAAGGCGGACACCAAGTTGCCCAATAACTAATAAAAGTAACCTTGCCTTGACCAACCGATATGTTTTTTGAATTACCCTGTAAATCGACTACAGCATACTCAAATGGAGTAACCTCATTTTGATCTTCTTCATCTTCAACACTAGGTGACCAAACCGCAACTTTCAGTTTATTGACCGCTACTTGAATTGGTGTTCTAGTCTGCGGAATTATCAACAACAGAATGAACACTGCAAAAATGATATCACTGATTTTAAATTTTCGCTTTTTCATATAATGTGTGTGTCGAAAAACTTGGTGACTGTTTACAGAGATTTTAATTTGACAAACAAAACAACACTATTTTACCGCTTTAATGTATCATATAGCCTATAAAAAGTATTATTGTTCAAATTATATTGTTATTGTGGCTTCTTACTTTCTTTAAGGAATCCGTTAAATACCACACCAAATAAGGCAAGCCAAAGTAAACGGAAAACCCAAATATTCATGTCAATTCCAAAAAATTGACCTGTATCGCTGTCTCCAACAAAACTATATGCTATTTCAATTATCGCGATGACCATTCCAACAATTGATAATATTTTTCTCATAATTCTAATTTTGTATTCCTAATTAATTGGCTAAAAACTTAACTCTTATTTTCTGGAATCTAATTCCTTTTTTAGCGCATTCATATTCTTTATATTTAGAGGCATGGTGGCAAACAGAGCAATAGGAACCGCCACTAAGGGAGTAAATCCATCGCGAATAGAAATATAGATGAAGAAAATTAAAGAGCATATCAAAACTATTGCTAAAAGCCAAACTATAGTTTTTGCTGCAGTATGCTTTTTAAGCAGTTCTTTTGTACTCAATTTAGAGAGCGATTCTTGATTCATGTTCTATAACTTAAATTTATATCACCAGTTTCCTTTCTCGTATAAATCTAAGAAAGCTGCTGTTGAAACTCCTAAAAAATCCACCAAAAAATGAGAGAAGATAGTCCAACGCAAACTGTTTGTCTTTTTGTAAACCCATGCCCAAACAATACCCATAATCAGGGTAGAGATTACCAATTCAAATCCGCTATTTAGGACGGAGTTGACTCCGAATGCTGCATGATTAATTGCAAACAGAATCCCTGTAAACAATACTGAACCCCAATCAGACCATGTTTTGGTGTAATCTAACAGCAGACCACGCCAATAAAATTCTTCAATGAAGGGATTAAATACTGCAAGTAGAATCCATGGTAACCAAATGGTCCAATGATCTAACAATTGATAGTGCATTAGAAAAAGTGGCAACGGAATTAATCCGACAATTACCGCTATTAATTTCCAACCGAAGGCTCCCCTAACTTTCATTAGCCAATTCGTGATCGACTCTTTTCCTCCGTATTTAAAAATAAAGAAAAGCCAAAGTGCCCAACCTATACCAATCATGGGTATAAATGCCCATTTTCCCATGAACTCGCCGAAACCAAATGCAACCGCAAAATTTACGGCAATAATCAAAAAAGGTGATGCAATTACTAGCTCTCTTTTAGATAGCGACATAGTTTTCCTTTAAAATTTAATTGCAGTTCGCTTGTATTGCCTTATTCCTCCATTGAATCCAATATTCCTGTAAGCCTTCTGGTGTGGTTTTCAAATCACTAATATGCAGTGCATCACCAGGCAGTAAAACATTACTTAATTCTTTCTTTCTAGTAGCTAATGACGGGGCATGGTTCCAACCTCCAACATGGTCAAAAGAAGTAAAGGCATTGCATGGTTCGGCAACTGAAATAAAAGGAATTATCAATTTATAGGTAACCGTACCTGAGCCCATACCCAATGTGGTCATTTCAATACTTGAAAAATCAACTTTGATATAAACGCCGCTGTTATAGCATTCTTTTAATTTATCGCCAACTTTATGCGACATTGTATTGGAGAACTGATGGGCAACATCAGACCCGTTTATAAATTCCGGTCCATAATACGAGCCTTTGCAACCATTTTCATCACATTCAATAGTAGTAGTATTTATATCATTAGCCTGACCATAAACCATAGTAGATAAGCAGCTTAAAATAAAGGGTAACAACAGATCATATCGTAACATAGAAATCCTTTACTTAAGCTTTATGAATACTATTGCTCGTTCTCTTCTTCTTTAGACTTATTGTATTTGGTAAACTCCACTTTTTTATCTTCTAAAATTTTATAAAAACGG
>JANQUX010000048.1 GCA_030730545.1 Maribacter sp.
GTATTGTTCTTCTTTATTAATAAAGTAGTCGGAAATGGACGACTCGCCAGAATGCCCGAATGGAGGATTGCCAATGTCATGAGCTAAGGAAGCTGCAGCGACAATTGCACCAAAATCATGTGACGAGACAAGTGCATTTAAGTATTCATATTTACTGCAAAGTTGCGCTCCAACCAAACGTCCAAGTGATCTGCCAACGCTAGAAACCTCTAGACTATGTGTTAAGCGGGTATGTACAAAATCTTGCTCAGGTAATGGGTGTACCTGAGTTTTGTCTTGTAGTTTTCTAAAAGGATGTGAAAAGATAATCCGATCAAAATCTCTATCGAAGACCGTTCTGGTCTGATTATCATTAATTTCTTTAGCATCTAGAGATAGAATTTGTAGCCATTTCATTACCGTAAAGCTACAGATACACTTTTTAAGTGGAAAGATAAAAATTTAATTGTACCTTATAAGGGTATTCTGTTAAACAAACTGTACCAAAGCAGTGATTTTATGACAAACCTCGGTTTGATGAATACACGGAATAATTAATTGTAACTCTTGTTATTTTAAGAAGATTAAAGCATGAAACTCTTTGAAAACAGTGAAAAAGGTGGTTCAGGGTAATTAATTGCAAACGATTGCGCACATTTTACAATACTGAACTTATTTATGTATATCAATAATTGTACTTTGTGCATTCGATTGCACTTTTTGCCCTTATTAAGGGTCTTAAACCGTTAAAATTAAAAATGATTGTATGAAAAAGTTTTTACTAGTGTTGCTTGTACTGTTTGTGGGCTTTCAGGGCTCGTTGATGGCACAGGAAAAAACCGTTACTGGTAAAGTAACCGGTGGGGATGATGGATTAGGCATCCCAAGAGTAAACGTCACTATCAAAGGAACCTCAAGAGGTGTACCGACTGATATTGATGGTAATTATACCATTCAAGCTTCTAGCTCGGATGTATTGTCGTTCTCTTTCATTGGCTATATCACTCAAGAGGTGGCCGTTGGAAATCAAACTTCAATTAATGTTACGTTACAGCCTGATGTAACTTCATTAGAGGAAGTTGTAGTAGTTGGTTACGGTTCTCAAGAAAAGAAGGAGATAACCAGTTCTGTGGTAAGTCTTGATGCAAAAGACTTTAACATTGGTAACATTAACTCAGCTACTGGCCTTCTTCAAGGTAAAGTAGCTGGTCTTAGTGTTTACAACAAAGGTGGTGATCCGAATTCCAATCCTGTGATCCGTTTAAGAGGTCTTTCTACTGTAGGTTCTAACGTTGAGCCATTAGTAGTAATTGATGGGGTAATTGGTGCGTCTCTGAGCAACGTAGATCCTAATGATATTGAAACAATGGACGTTCTTAAGGATGGTTCTGCTGCTGCGATTTATGGATCAAGAGGTTCAGCTGGTGTTATCATTGTTACTACCAAAAAAGGTAGCAGAGGTGCTTCCGGCCTTTCTGCAGAGTACAATGGTTATGTGGCAGCTGCTACAGTTCTTCAGTATCAGCCAGTAATGAACAGAAGCGAATATATTGCTGCTGGAGGTAACGATCTAGGTGCCGATACAGATTGGCAAAAAGAAATCACCAGAACTGCTGTTACGCAAGTACATAACATCTCGGTTTCTGGCGGTTCTGAAAACACAACTTTCAGACTTTCTACTAACTTCAGAAATGTTGAAGGTGTTTTGAGAAAATCAGGTTTTGATCAGATTAACGCCAGAGCGTCCATCGATCATTATGCAATGAATGATAAATTGAATATCAAATTCAATATGGCTTTAACAAATCGTGAGCAAAGTTTCTCATTCAACGATGCCTTCAGATACGCAGCGTTGTTTAACCCAACTGCGCCTATTAGATTCGATAACGGTGAGTTCTTCCAAGCTATTTTGTTTGATAACTTCAACCCAGTGGCGATTATCGAGCAAAACCAAAACATTGGGGAAAGCAGAAACTTGAACTTTAGCATTCAAGGGTCATATGAAATAGCTGAAGGTTTAAATATTACGGCTAGTTATGCTCAACAATTGAATACAAGCAATGGTGGAACATTCTATCC
>JANQUX010000049.1 GCA_030730545.1 Maribacter sp.
GATTGCTTTACCCTAGACCTTGCAGACCAACCATTACTAATCGGCACATTTAAGTTGACCCCTATATACTGCGAGGTGTTGTCTCTAAACTGCTCTCTAAATGGTAACGTATTGCCCATTGTATCTCTAAAAGTCTCGAAATACCCTGTTCCGATACCTGCAAAAAATGAAAGCGAAGGGTATAGTCTACCTCTCGAAACTGCCACTTGTTTTTTAGCTGCTTCTGCTCTGAATTCTTGTGCCTTTATCATCGGCATAAATTCCCTTGCTTCAGTGTAAACGGAATCAGACTCTATTTTTTGATGCTCGAATTCTGATACAATTTCTTCTAAATCTTTTTGAATTACTATATCTGATGTGTTTTCTAAATTCATTTCTTGAATCAAGGTCAACTTCGCCGAAGCCAATTGATTTTTACTTTGAGTTACATTTAACTTATCGGTCAATAATAAAGATTCTGCTTCATACAAATCTGCTCCTGCTTTCAAGCCTAATTCTACTTGCCGCTCAACTAAGTTGTAGTTCGATTGTGATACTGTTAAGTGTTCTTTTGATATTTCTACCAATCCTTCAAAAAATTGAATATCATAAAAAGCTTGCATCACTCTAAATGCCAACAAATATTTTTGCTGTAATACCTCCTCTTGCGTTGCCTTAAATAACAACTTAGATGCTTTTATGGCATTGATTTTCTGAAAACCTTGAAACAAATCAATTGAAGATTCTAAAGAATAGTTGTTCGAGTAAAAATCTTGATTTACGAATGTACCCGTGTTTGGATCTTCTGCTCTACCATAACTGATTAAATAGCTAGAAGATGCATTTACCGATGGCAACAGATTACGAACCGATTGTCTGTAGGTTTCTTTATTAGATTGGTTAGTATATTTAAAGTCGTTCAATTGCAAGTTATGCTCCATTGCAAAAGTGACGCATTCATCTAATGTCCAACTTTCTTGAGCAAGTATAGACCCCCAAATAGAGAGTAGTAAAAGTGTCGTTATTTTAAATTTTTGATTCATTTCTTCATTGGTATGCCATTCTCTATACTATATGTGTGCCATATTTTTAAAGTATTGATTAACAGGTAATTACATTACTAAAATAATAATCACTTATTTATCAGTGTAAAAATGTTGTACAGATAATGTCAAATATTTTTACAGTACCATGAAAATACAAACTTGTATGTGTAGTTTTAATTGAGTTAATAGAATTTACCATGATCGATGCTAAAATACTTGTTGTAGATGATACCAAAAGTGTATTGAGCGCTTTAGAGATATTATTACAGTTTGAATATAAAAGTGTTCAAACTATTTCTAACCCCAATTTGCTTACCTCTTTCCCCAACTTGAAGGAAATTGATATCATACTATTAGATATGAATTTTTCTGCGGGAGTAAACACAGGTAATGAGGGATTGTATTGGCTTCGGGAAATAAAAAAGAAGGCGCCGCACATATCGGTAATAATGATGACCGCTTATGGTGCCGTTGAACTTGCGGTTGAAGCAATTAAAGAAGGAGCTAGCGATTTTGTTCTTAAACCTTGGAACAACGAGCGACTATTAACCACAGTAAAATCTGCTTACGAGCTCAGAAAATCGCAGAAAGAGGTACAGCATTTAAAGCAAAAAGAGAATAATCTGAAGCAGGTTATTAATCAGAATTCAAATTACATTATTGGCAATTCTAAAGCATTGAACAGTGTTTTAAACCTCGTACAGAAAGTTGCCAAAACAGATGTCAACATTTTAGTTACCGGAGAAAACGGAACCGGCAAAGAACTAATTGCTCGCGAACTTCATAAATCTTCAGTTAGAAATAATGAGGTTTTTATTTCGGTAGATATGGGATCTATCTCTGAGAATTTATTTGAAAGTGAACTTTTTGGTCATGTAAAAGGGTCTTTTACAGATGCTAAAGATGACCGCGCAGGTAAATTTGAAGCTGCAAATGGCGGAACACTCTTTTTAGATGAAATCGGTAACCTTTCTTTACAGATGCAAGCAAAGCTACTATCGGTTATTCAGAATAGGGTTGTCGTT
>JANQUX010000050.1 GCA_030730545.1 Maribacter sp.
AAAACAACGAGCCTATCCCCGGGGCCAATATTGTAATTGTTGGCACGACCATTGGTACAGTAACAGATTTTGATGGTAATTTCAATTTGGCAACATCCGAAGTTCCTCCTTTTAAAATAGAGGTGTCGAGCATCGGGTATACTAGTACTAAAGAAAGTATTACTAGTGCAAGCCAAACAATTACAATCACTTTAAACGAATCACAAACCTTTTTAGATGAGGTTGTTATTTCAGCATCTAGAACTCCAGAGCGTATTTTCGAATCGCCGGTTACGGTAGAGAGAATGGGTGTTTCTGAAATAAAAAACACTGCTTCCGCCGATTTCTATGGTGGAATAGAGAATTTAAAGGGTGTTGATGTAAACACGAACAGTTTAACTTTCAAATCTGTAAATACTAGAGGTTTCGCTTCTTTTGCAAATACTCGTTTTATGCAGTTGGTAGACGGTATGGATAATTCTGCACCTGCATTAAATTTCCCGATAGGTAACTTAGTTGGGTTAACAGAAACAGATGTGTTAAGTGTAGAATTACTGCCTGGCGCTTCTTCTGCATTATACGGTGCAAATGCTTTTAATGGTATATTATTTATGCGAAGTAAAAGTCCGTTCGATTACGAAGGGTTAAGTGTTTCAATTAAAAGAGGAATAACTTCACAAGAGGCCGCTGGTGATAATGCATATACAGATGTTAGTATAAGAGCAGCCCATAAATTTAGTGATAAGTTTGCGGCTAAGGTCAATTTCGGTTATTTAGAAGGTACAGACTGGGCAGCGAACAATATTGAAGGAAAAGATGAAAATAACTTTATTGCAACAGGTTTAACCCGCGCAAACGATTTAAATTATAATGGGGTAAATGTATATGGTGATGAAGTAGCTACCGATATAAAAGATGTTGCGCTTACTTTAGAAAGTCTTGGGCGTATTCCAGCAGGTGCAAATGCATTAATTCCTTCAGTGCAAGTAAGTAGAACTGGTTACAACGAAAGTGATCTTACAAATTATAGCGCAAAAAGTATTAAAGCAGATTGGGGATTGTATTATAGACCAATTGAAGATAATAGCTTAGAGCTTTCTTATGTAGGTAAAGTAGGTACTGGTAATACTATTTATCAAGGTACTAACAGGTATAATATTAATGGTTTCTTTCAAGAACAACATAAACTAGAAATAAAAAACGATAATTTTTTCGTTCGTGGTTATTTAGTAGGCGATAAATCTGGAGATTCTTACGATATGGTTTTTACCGGAATTAATATCAATAGAGCTTGGAAAAGTGATCAACAGTGGTTCGGTGAATATACAGGGGCTTATTTACAAGCTACTTTAGCTGGTGCAACTGATGAAGCAGCACATGCAGCTGGTCGTGCAACTGCTGAAACAGGTAGATTTCTGCCAGGTACACCAGAATTTCAAGCGGCTTTTGATAGAAGTGTAAGTGATCCTGACCTTAGCACAGGTTCAAAGTTTCAAGATGCATCAAAATACTACCATGCAGATGCAAATTATAATTTCAGCCATTTAATTGATTTTGCAGATATACAACTTGGTGGTTCTTTTAGGGAATATAGTTTAAATTCTTCAGGTACTATCTACACTGATTCTGACGGACCGATTAACTATTCAGAATTTGGCGTCTACACTCAAGTTCAAAAGAATTTACCTTTGTCTGGTGAGAAAAATTTAAAATTGACCGGATCTGTACGTTATGATAAGTCTGAATTTTTTGACGGTTTCTTTTCTCCAAGAATATCTGCGGGTTTAACTATTAATCGAAATCATAACATAAGGGCATCTGCACAAACAGGATTTAGAAACCCTACAACACAAGATCTTTTTATAGGATTGGATGCTGGTAGAGCTATTTTGGTAGGTTCTGCTCCAGATAACCTTGATCGATACACTCGCGATTTTACCATTAGCCAAGCAGGTCAAGATAATTTTGGACAACAAGCTAGCATCACTCAAACTGGAAGAGCAGCATACGAAAACTCGTATTCTTTAAGTTCGGTGAATGAACTTAGTCGAAC
>JANQUX010000051.1 GCA_030730545.1 Maribacter sp.
CAGTCTGAAGAGAGTTATGATATTGTTGCTAAATACGGCTACGAAGGTTACCCGGCAAACCCGAATGGTAGTGATTTCAACACCGCTATGCTTTGTGATAAAACTGGTCGCCACTTAGTTACAATGCCACATATAGAACGTTCTATCTTTCCATGGAACTGGGCACATTATCCAGCGGATAGAACTGATGAAGTTTCACCATGGTTAGAAGCGTTTAAAAATGCTAAAACGTGGGTTGACAATCAGAAATAAACATTGCATATTCATAAAAAAGCAAAAGCTGTGCGCTCCCATGTCTGGGGTACACAGCTTTTTTTACAACCAAAACGTATTATCTAACCAACAATCTACCGCTCCATGTTTTTTCACTAGAGTTTTGTAATTTGTATAGGTATAACCCAGGAGATAGGTCTTTTCTTTTTATCGTTATTTCATTCTGCCCTGCTACACTTTCACCTTCCATATGGTGTTTACCAAGTAATCTACCACTCAAAGAATAAATATCTAATTGATAGGTATCTGCCTTTTCTTCATAAAAATATAAGCTAGAACTATCTATCATTGGGTTCGGATATACAATCGACTTATTCAAATCTGAATCTACAAACTCTTGACCCAGTTCACGATTATGAAAATCTATATGCTGTAACTCCATAGACTTCTCTTCTGCATAACCATTTTCGGCAACTAGATTAAAAGAAAGCACTTTTATATCAGAGAAATCAGTACCTGCATCTAAGTCATTTTTAAAATCGGTTGCAGATAAGGTGTATTCATCCATTTCACTTTCTAAACTGATGGTTGTTTTATAGATTGAACCATCACCTTTTATCAACTGCACATCTAAATTCCCTGTTCCTTTTGCCTCAAAACTTACTTTGGTATATTCACTTAAATCGACAGCTGC
Source organism: Maribacter sp. (assembly GCA_030730545.1). GTDB lineage: Bacteria > Bacteroidota > Bacteroidia > Flavobacteriales > Flavobacteriaceae > Maribacter. Next base: position 908 of record JANQUX010000051.1, read on the forward strand.
AAACCTCGGACTCAAAGCACGGTACACTCCTAAATAGTTACTAGTACTACCTTCTAATTTTATATTCCTTTCAATAGGATATCCTTCACCAATATATGGTCCATCCGCAGGTAATACTTCATAAGTAGCTACAGTTGTTTCTTCGGCAGAATCATCTAAGCCCCAAGGCGCATCGGCAACAAAAAGATCATCTGGTGTCATACCTAAACCAGCGCTTATTCTAAATCCTAAATCGAACAAGGTTCCTGTTTTTAAGGCTACGGAATCTAAATACCCGTCAATATCTGCGGTTACCCCTAATACTTCAGTATCGCTAGTTTCGGTCAATTTTAATCCGCCTTCTAGATTAATACTTTGAGAATTATTATTGTTCACTAAATTCAATAAAACTTCTCCATTCTTATAGCTAGCAGACTTCACGAAAACTGGCGGTGGAGTCGACCCGTTATATTGTGTGATAGCTGCATTAACCTCTAAAAGATTTAAAATTTCGTCTGCTAATAACAGTAGATCATCTACCGAATTTGACCATATCTGAAAATTATAATACCCAGTATCACTGGCATAAGCATCAATATTCCAATGCGATTCAATGGTGAAATTATTGTCAGCATTTACCCTAGCTGAAAAAGTCAAGGCAAACTCAAGACTACCATCTGGTTGCTTAATAATGGATTTTATAAAATCTTTTTCTCGTAACTGAATATTTGAAACCGATAGTAATTGTGCCCCTAGAAAACGGTCGCAAATAAACTTACTATGCTCATAAACCTTATTATCTGTTTTAATGACCATTAAAGATCCTAAATTTTCAGAACCATTTAAATAATCTACTGAGTAGATATCTGATGCATTTGTTAAATCTAATAAATCGCTAGGTGATGACTCAATTGTACTTGTCTCGCCAACAACACCCAATGGTACTAAGCTATTTAAAGGTATTTCATCGATCGCTGTTTTAGAAGTAAGACCGTAAAAAGCATTTTTAACAAGTTTCTTCGCATTCAACTTATCAAATACATAATTCGTTTTTGCTCTATTAAAATTTCTTTTACTAATTAAATTAGCTAACCTATCGTTACTTTCTAATCCGCCTTTATTAGCACTAGAAGTGGTTACA
>JANQUX010000052.1 GCA_030730545.1 Maribacter sp.
GATGTTTTAAATAACGACAAAGTGATTGGCAGTTTAAAAGCAACAAAAACGATTAAAGATTCTAAGGTTCATTACCAAAGCATAACTACTATAAACACAAGGGTCATCAAAGAAATAGATGTGAATTATTTGTACAACGTTACCTATGAAAATAATAAGTTAATAAGGGCAAACGTACGTATAGATGTCAATGATAAACCCTACGCAGACATTCTTACGAATTGGGAAATGGACTGTTACCAAATATCAAAGAATAATATAAACGAATTGGTGGTAGAAGAGGATATTAACTACGCCACCATATTGCTCTATTTTGATGAGCCTATACATATTGAACGATGCTATTCTGAACAAGATGGAAGTTTCAATACCATTATTCCTTTAGGAAATCACTCCTACAAAAAAATAAATGCTAAAAATCATGAGAATATATACTACTATAAAAACGGCTTTTTACAGAAAGCTGAAATTGATGGCGGATTAGTAAAATTCGACATTGTTGCTCAAAAATGATTATTTTAAAGCGTATTAAGAACATTGATTATGATAAATACCGGATTAGTACTATCAGGTGGAGGAATTAGGGGAGTAGCTCATATCGGAGTTATTAAAGCTTTAGAAGAGTATGGTATTTTCGTAACTCATATATCTGGCACAAGTGCAGGAGCTATTGTAGGTGCCTTATATGCCGGCGGAATAAAATGGGAAGAAATTTTAGAGTTTTTTAAAGTAATTCCGATTTTTCATGCGAATAAATATGCCTTAAATAAACCTGGTTTCTTAGACACTGAGAAATATTTTGATGAATTTAAAAAGTTCTTTCCAGTTGACACATTTGAATCACTGCCGAAAGAGCTTTTCATTACCGCTACTGATATCATCAAAGGTGAGTTAAAGATTTTTGATAAGGGAGAATTAATCAAACCTATGCTTGCATCGGCAACTTTTCCTGGTGTTTTTTCACCTATTGATATTAATGGATCTTTTTATGTAGATGGTGGTGTATTAAATAATTTCCCTATCGAGCCCCTAAAATCTTCATGCGACAAAATTATCGGCAGTTATGTAAACGCACTAAAAGCTATTAAAATAAAGGACTTAAAGCATTCGTATAATGTATTGGACAGAGCTTACAAAATAAAATCTGCTTCTGATTCTATTGCGAAATTTGCAGATTGTGAATTTGTAATTTCACCCGAAGAACTTAGCCAATATGCAACATTCGATATGCGATCTATTGATGCTATTTTTGATATTGGCTATAATAGTACTATTGATGCCTTACAAAAACAGGGGTATTCAAAGCAATGAGAAAGCTTGTTTTATAACTTCACATGACTAGCACGTTCCATAAAATAATCTTCAAATCGTTCTAATTTAGGATGCATTTTTTCTGAATATATCACGTACTGACATTTCATAATACTCTGGGCAACCGTAATCATTGCGGTATAGTCTGACTTCTGAATCAAGAAATCACCATCATCAATACTACAAATCTTTAATTGTGAGGTACTTACTCCATTTAATAAAAACAATTTATGAAGGGTAGTAGGTGTAGTAATCAATATATCTATACCCTCAAATATTTCTGATTTTTGAATGTCTATATGCAGCTCTTTATAACTTGCATAAACTCTCAATGAACAGTATTTGGTAAACCTTAAAAATTCATCATAGAGTTCAAGTACTTTTTCTTTGTTCTCAACCACTACGACCGCTCTAGGCGCATTGCCCTCTGCCTTACATTTTAGTTTCTGTAAGGTTGTCAAAATCAAGGTCGTTGTTTTACCACTGCCTTTTGGTGCCGTACAATATACATTTGTACCACTTTTTATAATAGGAATACTTTTCTTCTGAAATGCTGTTGGCTCTTCGATAGAAAATTCTTCTAAAGTTTCAAGTATATATGGGTTCAGTTTTTTAAAAGACATAAGATGGTTTATAAAATTCTACGTTATTAAGAATATATAATTCTGCAAAGATACAGCCTACTAACGGGCTGACCCTATTATCGTACTC
>JANQUX010000053.1 GCA_030730545.1 Maribacter sp.
CATTTCATATGTGTACCGTTTTGACTATTTCTGAGTGTTAAATATAGCGATGTAAGAAGGGAATATAAAATTTATATGGATAGGATATTCGTACGTAATTTTTTACTTTTAAACTGCCGGTTTAACGTTAGTAGGTCATAGAATTGGCACTTTATTATAAAAGTACGGTACAAATAGCAAGTATTTAAAATAATGCGCCTAAAATTATAGAGTTACAACATATAAATTATGAGATTATAGCTGAAAAACTAGGATCTATATATCATAATTTCTACAAACTAGATACCGAACATTCTTTAACAACCACTTTAAAGAGGTATGTTGATCATACTAATTCTCAGTTACTTGTTATGTCTAATAATACCAATAGTTATTTAAGAAAATTATGCAAAGATTATATTGTTGGTAAATCAATTTTCTGCTGCCATGTGCCTATGTTATCGTTACAGTTAATTAAAAATAACATCAGTATCAGTCATTAAGATCTTCTTTTTAGATAATCATTTTCGAAGTGTTCATCACAAAATTTTAGGCATTACTTAATGCTTTGTTGAATGCTATCGATTAATTCTCAATATCTTTATAGCTAAATAACCATAATACAACCAATAAGTGAGCGCGTTAAACGAGAAGAAAGTAGCAGCATTAGAAGCGGTAAAATATATAAAATCAGGTATGACCGTTGGTCTAGGCACTGGGTCTACAGCATTTTATATGATCGAAGCTATTGGCGAAATGGTACAGAACGGCTTAGAGCTTAAGGCTGTAGCAACATCTGACGAAACTGAAAAATTAGCAAAGAAATTGGGTATACATGTAATTACCCTTGCAGAGGCAAAAAGATTAGATGTTACCATTGATGGTGCAGATGAGGTCGATGAAGACTTTCAATTGATCAAAGGTGGAGGCGGAGCGTTACTACGTGAAAAAATCGTCGCCCATAATTCTGATATGAATATCATTATTGCTGATTCCTCTAAAAGTGTTTCTAAATTGGGTAAGTTCAAGTTGCCTATACCCTTTGCCACCCAATTGATTATTAAAGAATTGGAGGGTATGAAATTGGCGCCAGTACAGCGAAAGAGGGGTGCAGAAGATTACAAAACCGATGAGAATAATGATATTGTTGATATTGATATTTGGGATACCGATATAAAACTAACCGATCTAGAACAGCAATTAAAAACAATACCAGGTATAGTAGAAACCGGATTGTTCTTGACTACAACTAATTTGGTTATTATTGGCAAAGGGGAGAAGGCTATTGTAAAAAGGCGATAGTAGTTAACTACAGTAAAATTCACAAACCATGCAAGACGAAAAACATTATGGTACGCGAAGTAATTGGTTGCGAGCAGCAGTGCTTGGTGCCAATGATGGTATTTTGTCAACAGCAAGTTTGGTCATCGGTGTCGCAGCGGCAAGTACAACGAGAGAGCCTATTATTTTAGCTGGTGTAGCAGGTTTGGTGGCAGGGGCTTTGTCAATGGCTGCAGGGGAGTATGTATCTGTAAGTTCACAAGAAGATTTAGAAAAAGCCGATTTAGCTCGTGAAATGAAAGAGCTAGAAGAAATGCCCGAAGAAGAACTTAAAGAACTCGCTTTAATTTATGAAGAGCGCGGTTTAGATTCACATTTGGCAATGCAAGTAGCTACACAATTAACCGCACATGATGCTTTAGGTGCACATGCCAGAGATGAACTGGGCATTAATGACATTACACAGGCAAATCCGTTATTAGCGGCATTGTCATCTGGCGCATCTTTTGTTTTCGGCGGATTGCTTCCTGTTTTGGTTGCTTATTTTGGTCCGTTAGAGCAAATGGAATACGTACAATATGGTTTTGCGGTAGCGTTCTTGGCAGTTTTAGGCGCCATCGCAGCAAAAGCAGGAGGTTCGAATATATTGACAGCCGTATTGAGGATCAGTTTTTGGGGAACCGTAGCTATGGTTATCACCGCATTGATCGGGCATTTGTTCGGGGTAAATGTGGCGTAGTGCTATTCTTTACTATCTATGGG
>JANQUX010000054.1 GCA_030730545.1 Maribacter sp.
ACCATCCTTTGGTCCGTATTAAAAACACCAGAAATACCGCCTAGTTCACAAGAGCTTGTTGGTATTAATGCAGCTAAGGCCAAACCACTAGCAGAACGTATAGCTTTGCCGTTTAAAGAAATAGCAGAAGCGATAAGTAAAATGCCGAAATTTTTATGGAAACTAGGCGCGGTTTACTTGTTTCAATGGTATGCATTATTTATCTATTGGCAGTATACGACCCCTTTGTTTAAATTGACAATGGGTTATTCTACCGGCGAGGCAGCTTCGCAGTCTGCTCAAATGAGTTTGACCTATAACATTGTTACCATGGTCGTTGCCTTGGCATTGGTGCCTTTATCACTTAAGTATGGAGGTAAAAAAATATATGCGCTGAGTTTGCTGGGTACTGCAATGTCATTATTTATAATACCTTTCATTTCCGATCCCATAATGGTTTTAATACCTATGGTTCTCTTTGGTGTTGGTTGGGCAGCTATGATGGGTATACCATATACCATGGTTTCTAAAGTGGTGCCGCAAGATAGACGTGGTGTATACATGGGTATTTTGAATATGATGATTGTTATTCCAATGGGTATTGAGACACTAACATTCGGACCTATCTATAAATATCTACTAGGCGGTAACGCCATTAATGCAATGTTATTTGCGGGTGCATTCTTCGCTATCGCTGCATTTTTTGCAATGCGTTTGAATGTTTCTAGTAATGAAGAGGTAGCTGATTTATAATGGTATAATCTTCTTTGAGATGGTTGTAACAGAGCAATTTATTTTGTTTATATAAATAGTGTTCCTCTTAACGCTTTCTTATAGATTACCTTTAAATTTGTTTTTTTAAAATAGAAGAGTATGAGCAATGAAAAGCTAAGAAGGGAAGCACTTATTTATCATGCAAAACCACAGCCTGGTAAGATAAAAATTGTACCCACTAAACCATATAGTACACAACGTGATCTTGCTTTGGCTTACTCGCCTGGTGTGGCAGAGCCATGTTTAGAAATAGCGAAGGATAAAGAAAACGTATACAAATACACATCTAAAGGTAATTTAGTTGCCATTATTTCTAATGGTACGGCAGTATTAGGCTTGGGTAACATCGGTCCGGAAGCATCAAAACCTGTAATGGAAGGTAAAGGACTTCTTTTTAAGATTTTCGCCGATATCGATGGTATTGACATTGAAATCGATACGGAAGATGTAGATAAGTTTGTGGAAACTGTAAAGATGATTGCGCCAACATTTGGTGGTATTAACCTTGAAGATATAAAGGCTCCTGAAGCTTTTGAAATCGAGCGTAGGTTAAAAGAGGAATTAGATATTCCTGTAATGCATGATGATCAACACGGTACGGCGATAATTTCTGCCGCTGCTTTGTTAAATGCATTAGAGATTTCTAAAAAGAAAATGGAAGATGTACGCATCGTTATTAGTGGTGCGGGCGCTGCAGCGGTTTCATGTACTAAATTGTATAAAGCATTTGGTGCAAAGGCAGAGAATATAGTCATGCTTGACAGTAAAGGTGTTATTAGAAAAGATGCCGATAATTTATCGCCTGCCAAAATAGAATTTGCTACCGATAGAAAAATTGATACGTTAGAAGAGGCCATGCAAAATGCCGATGTTTTTATTGGGTTATCTATGGGGAATGTAGTTTCTCCAGAAATGCTGTTATCGATGGCAAAAGAGCCAATTGTTTTTGCAATGGCAAACCCAGTTCCTGAAATAAATTACGATTTAGCAATTGCTACAAGAGATGATTTAGTGATGGCTACAGGAAGATCAGATCATCCTAATCAAGTAAATAATGTACTTGGTTTTCCATTTATTTTTAGAGGTGCTTTAGATGTTAGGGCTACAGCAATTAATGAGCCGATGAAAATGGCAGCTGTAAAAGCTTTGGCAGATCTAACAAGACAGCCTGTGCCTGAGCAAGTGAATATAGCTTATGGCGAAACGAGATTGACTTTTGGTAAAGATTATATTATACCAAAACCTTTTGATCAGCGATTAATATACGAAATACCACCTGCTGTGGCTAAAGCTGCAATGGATAGTGGTGTTGCGAAGATGCCAATTGAAGATTGGGATAAATATAGAGAAGAACTTATGCTTCGTTCAGGTAACGATAACAAAGTTGTTCGATTATTGCATAGTAGAGCACGAAGTAATGCAAAGAGAATAGTATTTGCCGAGGCTGATCATTTAGATGTTTTAAAAGCGGCACAAATAGTTCATGAAGAGGGTATTGCTATTCCTATTCTTTTGGGTAGAAAAGATATTATTCTTGAATTGAAAAAAGAGCTGGAATTCGATGCTGATCTTGTTATCATCGATCCTATCTCTGAGGAGTTCGATGAGCGTCATATTCGTTACGCAACTAAATATTGGGAAAGTCGTAAGAGAAGCGGCGTAACATTTTACAGTTCAAAAATAAAAATGCGCGAGCGTAATTATTTTGGTGCCATGATGGTTCTTGAAGGTGATGCAGACGGAATGATCTCTGGTTACTCAAGAGCTTACCCAACTGTCGTAAAACCAATTTTAGAAGTTATCGGTAGAGCAGCGGGTGTAAAAAAAGTAGCAACCGTAAATATTATGATTACCGATAGAGGTCCGTTGTTTTTAGCGGATACTTCAATAAACATTGAGCCCAATGCAGAAGAATTGGCAGATATTGCTCAAATGACTGCAAATGTTGCTTCGAATTTTGGGTTTAATCCAGTTTTAGCGATGTTGAGCTATGCAAACTTTGGTTCATCAACGCATCCAAATGCAAGAAAGGTAAGAGAAGCTGTTCGTATTTTACATGAAACAAAGCCCGATTTAGTGGTCGATGGTGAAATACAAACAGATTTCGCTTTGAACAAAGAATTGCATCAAAGTAAATTCCCATTTTCAAAACTTGCAGGAAAAACGGTAAATACATTGATTTTTCCTAATTTAGAATCTGCCAACATCACCTATAAATTGCTTAAAGAGCTGAATAAAGCAGATTCTATAGGTCCTATTATGGTAGGGTTAAGAAAGGCTGTTCATATTATGCAATTAGGTGCTAGTGTTGATGAAATAGTAAACATGGCGGCTGTAGCTGTAATTGATGCTCAAGAGCGCGAAAAGCGTAAAAAGGCAAAAGGTTCGATATAAAATTTAAATAAATAATAACTCAAATAGGGAAATTGGTAGACATACTTCTTTCCCTTTTTAATTTAAAAAAATCATGATACATCACTTAAGAGGTAAACTAGTAGAGAAAAACCCAACTCATGTTATTATCGAATGTGGTGGTGTGGGCTATTTTGTAAATATTTCTTTGAATACTTTTTCGAAGCTGCCAGAACAAGAAAATATTTCCGTTTTTACGCACCTTCAAGTGAAAGAAGATTCGCACACATTGTTCGGTTTTGTTGAAAAATCTGAACGTGAAATATTCCGATTATTACTATCTGTTTCGGGCATTGGATCAAGTATAGCAAGAACCATGCTTTCTTCTATGTCTCCGTCTCAAGTAAGAGACGCCATTGCTAACGGAGATGTTGCGACAATACAAGCCGTAAAAGGTATCGGGGCGAAAACCGCACAACGTGTAATTTTGGATCTTAGAGACAAGGTCTTAAAAGTTTACGATATAGACGAACTTTCACTAAGTATAAACAATACAAATAAAGATGAAGCGTTATCTGCTTTAGAAGTTCTAGGCTTCGCACGTAAACAATCAGAGAGGGTTGTCGATAAAGTGCTTAGTCAAGATGCTTCCTTAAGTGTCGAGAATATAATTAAACTCGCGCTCAAAAATTTGTAATAAGTTTGAAAAACGGGGCAACTAAATTTTTTAATATTTTTTTAAAGCATATACTTCTATTCTTTGTGTTTTTTGGTTCCATAACATTTGTTGTGGCACAAGACACAGAAGAGCAGGAAATTGATTCTGTAAAAACAGGTTTCGATCTGGGTAGGATTCTAATTAAGAATCCAGAAAGTATTGTTTCAAAGTACATTTATGACCCTAAACTTGATCGTTATATCTATAATGAGAGTGTGGGCGATTTTAATATCGGTTATCCTGTAATTCTTACACCAGACCAATATTTTAAATTGGTTAGGGAAGAAGGTATAAAATCTTATTTCAAAGAAAAATCTGATGCTTATTCGGGTAAGAAAGAAGGTAGTGAAGAAGCTCGTAAAAACTTACTTCCAAATTTCTATGTCAATAATGATTTCTTTTCTACCATTTTTGGTGGTAATACTATTGAGATAATCCCGCAAGGATCTGTTGCAATGGATCTTGGTGTTATTTGGCAGAAGAATGATAATCCTTCTTTATCACCAAGAAACAGAACGAATCTTTCTTTTGATTTTGATCAACGTATTAGTCTTAGTATGTTGGGTCAAATAGGGGAGCGTTTGCAGGTAACTGCCAATTATGATACCGAAGCAACTTTCGATTTCCAGAATATTGTAAAGTTAGACTACACACCTACCGAAGATGATATTATTCAATCTATTGAAGTAGGTAACGTAAATATGCCTCTTAATAGTTCGTTGATTCAAGGTGCACAGAGTTTGTTCGGTGTTAAAACGAAATTGCAATTTGGTAAAACTTCTGTAACGGCTGTTTTTTCTGAGCAACGTTCGCAAAACAATACAGTAGTGGCACAAGGTGGTGGTACGTTAAATGAGTTCTCGTTAACTGCTTTGGATTATGATGAAAACAGACACTTTTTCTTAGCACAGTATTTTAGAGATAACTACGACGCTGCACTTTCTTCCTATCCTTATATACAGAGTCAGGTACAAATTACCCGTATAGAAGTTTGGATCACCAACAGATCGCAACAAACATTGAATGTACGTAACGTGGTGGCTATTCAAGATTTAGGTGAATCAGATATCACGAAGACTAGGGTTGGTCAAAGTAATGGTAGCGGTGGCGGATTCTTTAATGGTCCTGCAGATGTAAGACCTAGAAACAATGCCAATGATTATGACCCGGCATTAATACTGACCAATAATGGTGCGTTAAATGACAATATTAGAGAAATCGCGACTGTAGAAAGCGGATTCAATGCCAGTAGTTTTGCTGGTGGATATAGCCCTAATCAAGGTTTTGATTATGCGTATTTAGAAAATGCAAGAAAATTAGAGCAGGGTAGAGATTTCGATTTCAATACACAACTAGGGTATATCTCTTTAAACCAACGTTTAAGTAATGATGAGGTTTTAGGTGTTGCATATCAGTATACATTTCAAGGTCAGGTATACCAAGTTGGTGAATTTGCCAATGGTGGTATTGAGGCTACAACGGTTACGCAGACTGTAAATACGGTAATCGAAAACAACACCCTTATTCTTAAACTTCTTAAAAGTAATATTACGAATATCACGGATCCTATTTGGGATCTGATGATGAAGAATATTTACGCAACCGGTGCCTATAGTTTAAGTGAAGAGGATTTTAAAATGAATATTCTATATTCTGATCCTACACCTAGAAACTATATTACACCTATAGTAGAAGGTCCTGGGTCTGGTTGGCCTGAAGGTTTAGAAGAAAGTATTCTTCTAAATGTCTTTAATCTCGATAGATTAAATGTGTATAATGATATACAACCCGGTGGTGATGGCTTCTTCGATTTTATTAGTGGTCAAACAATAGATGTACAGAATGGTCGTATCATCTTTACCAAAGTAGAGCCTTTTGGTGAATTTTTATATGAAAAACTACAAAATGGTAACAGCGGTCAGTATAATGTTACCTCTGGTTATAATGCCAACCAAGAGCAGTATGTGTTTAGAGATATGTATTCTTTGACCAAAACTGCGGCACTTCAAGATCCCGAAAAAAATAAATTCATATTAAAAGGTTCTTATAAATCTGAAGGTAGTAATGGTATTTCTATTGGTGCTTTCAACGTGCCCCAAGGTTCGGTTACAGTTACTGCAAATGGTAGAACATTGCAAGAGGGTATCGATTATACGGTAAACTATCAGTCGGGTACGGTGCAAATATTAGATCCAAGTTTAGAGGCTTCTAATGTGCCTATCAATATATCGGTAGAAAACAATGCGGTATTCGGGCAACAAACACGTCGTTTTACAGGGGTAAATGTAGAACATCAATTTAACGAGAAATTTGTTTTAGGTGGTACATTGTTAAACTTGAACGAAAGACCATTAACGCAAAAATCTACTTACGGGGTAGAACCTGTTAACAATACCATTTTCGGATTAAATACTAATTTCTCTACCGAGGTACCTTTTTTAACTCGTATGGTAAACAAGTTGCCAAATATAGATACCGACGTACCCTCTAATATTTCCATTAGGGCAGAAATGGCTGCATTAATACCTAGCTCACCTAAAAATGCTGATTTCGAGGGTGAGACTACAACATATTTAGATGATTTTGAAGGAGCTCAGGCACTTATAGATATTAGAGCTTCGCTTGGGTGGTCTCTTGCTAGTATGCCTTTAGAATTTGGAAGTAATGATCAACCTTTTGGTAGTTCGCCAGAAGATTTGAATAACCTATTAAATGGTTATGGTAGAGCAAAACTATCTTGGTATACTATTGATCCAATTTTCTATACCAATCAAAGACCATCTACCGTTAGTGATGATGATCTTTCGACCAATGCAACACGTAGGGTATATATTGATGAGGTATTTCCAGAAACAGATCAGGCTATGGGGCAAACACAGGTGCAGTCAACTTTAGATATGGTGTATTATCCAACGACTAAAGGTCCGTATAACAACAATCCTGATTTTGAAACTCAAGCACCGACTGATAAGTGGGGTGGTATGATGCGCTCTTTGAGCAGTACAGATTTTGAACAGAGTAATGTTGAATTCGTTCAGTTTTGGGTAATGGATCCTTATGTTGATGGTATTGCAAATGGAGCTGGTGAATTGGTTCTTAACTTGGGTAATATTTCTGAAGATATTTTGCGCGATGGTAAAAAACAATATGAAAACGGATTGCCAGGGGTAAATAGTAACGATTTCGTTGCTCCAACTTCTTGGGGTGAGGTGCCATCAACACAATCTTTGGTATATGCTTTTGATGCCGACGAAAATAATAGGGGTTTACAAGATATTGGTTTTGATGGTTTAGATGATATTCGTGAAGCTGATGTGTATACCAATAACGGTGGTGATGACCCTGCATTAGATAATTACGGCTATTACTTAAATAGAGAAGGTAGTATTTTAGAGCGATATATAGATTTTAATAACCCTCAAGGTAACTCGCCTGTTTCTGTTACCAATACAGATAGAGGTTCTACAACATTACCAGATGTAGAAGATGTAGATAGAGATTTAACGATGAATACGGTGAATAGCTATTACGAGTACCGTATCTCTATTAAACCGAATACAACTATTAATGATCAGTATGTAACCGATATTATAGAGGGTACCGCTAGCGGAGATTTTAGAATACTCAATGGAGATGAGGTTAATTACCGATGGATTCAGTATAAAATTCCATTAAGTGATTTTACCGATGCCGTTGGTGGTATTACAGATTTTAGGTCTATAAGCTTTATGCGTATGTATATGACAGGGTTCAATAGCCCAACTATTCTACGTTTTGCAACGTTAGATTTGGTAAGGGGAGATTGGCGTACCTATACAAATACCTTACAAGATAAAAACATCGATAGTGATCCTTCTGATGATGGTACTACATTAGATGTAAATACCGTAAACATTGAAGAAAACAGCAGTAGAACTCCAATACCTTATGTATTGCCTCCTGGTGTTTTAAGAGAGCAATTGAATAATAATAATACGATCATTCGCCAGAACGAGCAATCTCTTTCTTTAACAGTCTCTAATTTGGAGTCTGAAGATTCGCGTGGAGTATTTAAAAATTTAAACGTAGATATTCGTCAGTATGAGAAATTGAAAATGTTCATACATGCCGAAAAAATTATAGATAGCGATTATGCCGATACCTCTACACCATTAGTTGGTTTCTTGCGTATGGGTACAGATTTTACTCAAAACTACTATCAAATAGAATTACCGTTAGAGTTTACGCCTTTTACTGCTGTAACTGAAGAAGAGGTATGGCCAGAAAATAACGAGATGAATATTGCGCTTAGCGATTTGACCAAGGTTAAATCGCAATGGATCGCCGATGGCGACTTAAGCGATGTGCGTTTTTTTGAGATTGATAACGGAGAAGTGATTCCGGTTGGTGAGTTCGATGTTCGTTCTCCTGGTAGAATACGTATTGGTATTAAGGGTAACCCCTCATTAGGTAGTATACGTACTATGATGGTGGGTGTAAAAAACCAAGATATATTGCCGGCACGTGGTGAGGTTTGGTTCAATGAGCTTCGTCTTGCAGGTTTAGATAATAATGGTGGCTGGGCAGCAATTGCCGCTATTGATGGTAATATTGCAGATTTTGCGAATTTTAGTGCAACTGGTAGCAAAAGTACATCTGGTTTTGGATCTATAGATCAAATGCCAAATGAGCGTGCTCGTGAAGATGCTATTTCTTACGATGTAGTTACCAATGTTAATGTTGGTCAATTGCTTCCTAAAAAATGGGGAATCCAGTTACCGGTCAATTACGGAATTTCAGAACAAATGATTACTCCCGAGTTTGATCCCGTATATGATGATTTAAAGTTAGAGGATCGAATAGCGGCCGAAGATACCCAAGAAGGTAAAGATGATGTTTTAGAGCAAGCTGAAGATTATACCAAGAGAACCAGTATTAACTTAATTGGTGTACGTAAAGATCGTGGCGAAGAGGCTGATGCTAATTTTTATGATATAGAAAACTTTACATTTAATTATAGCTATAACGAAACCGATCATCGCGATTTTGAGATTGCAGAGTTAAAAGAACAGAGTATAAATACAGGTTTTGTGTATAACCATAGTTTCGACCCTGTCGAGTTTGCTCCGTTTGCTAAAAAAGATTCCCTCTTTACAGGCAAGTACTGGAAATGGCTAAAAGATTTAAACTTAAACTTATTACCATCTAATATTGGTGTCACCTCTAATATTAATAGACAGTTCAATGCACAACGTTTTAGAGATGTGTATACAGATGGTGAAGACAGAATTCAATTGCCAGAATTACAGCAACGTAACTATTTATTCAACTGGCAGTATGCGGTAAACTATAACCTGACCAAATCGCTTCGATTAAATCTTACAGGTTCCAATAATAATATTGTTAGAAATTACCTGAACGAAGATGAGCCTTTAGAGTCGATAGATAGAATAAGAAATGAATTAGGTTTATGGGACGGTTTTTTTGATGTTGGTGAGCCTAATAGACATTCTCAACAAATGCAGTTGAATTATGAAGTGCCTTTTTCTAAAATTCCTGCTTTAGATTTTATTAGTACACAGTATTCTTATACTAGTAATTTCGATTGGCAAAGAGGTGGTGATGCATTGTTTGAAGTAGCTGGTGAATATATCAATACCGTACAGAATGCAAATACGCATACAATAACGTCGTCTTTGACCATGCAGAAGTTCTATGATTTAATCGGACTTAAAAAGAGAGAAGCGCCAAAAGCAAAAAGCTCAGGACCGATTAGAAGAGATAAAGCAGGTGTGCCAACTGAAGATGAAGAGAAAATAAAAGCGAAAACCAGCGACTTGTTCAATACCGTTGTAGATATCGTTACTATGGTAAAGAGATTAAACTTGAACTATAGCGAGAATAATGGTACTGTGTTACCAGGGTATACACAATCTGTTGGTTTTATAGGTACCACTAAACCTACTGTTGGCTTCTTGTTCGGTAGTCAGGCAGATGTGCGTTTCGAAGCAGCTAGAAATGGTTGGCTTACAGGTTTCGAGCAGTTTAATGAGCAATTCATCCAAAGAACAAATAAACAATTGAATATTACCGCTACGGCACAACCTACAAAAGATATTACCATCGATTTGGTGGCTGATAGGCAGTATTCAGATAGTTATCAAGAGAATTTCAATGTAGTTGATCAAGAGTACAACTTACAGTTGGGTAACAATTATGGTAGTTTTAGTATTTCTACTATGATGATAGGTACCGCTTTCGGTAAGAGCGATGAATTTGATTCTAGTACTTTTCAAGAGTTTAAAGACAATAGAATTACGATTGCGAATAGAATAGCGGTAGAGCAAGGTATACCTGTAGATGCAAATGGAGAATTTCCAGAAGGGTACGGTAAAACACAACAAAGTGTTTTGTTACCGGCATTCTTTTCAGCGTATACAGGGCAAGATGCTGAACGTGTAAATTTAGATACGTTTAGAGATATTCCAATACCGAACTGGAGTATTAAGTATACCGGTCTTATGAAGAGTAAGTGGTTTAAAAAGAAATTTAAACGTTTTTCTTTAAGTCACGGGTATCGTGCATCATATAGTATTAACTCGTACCAAACGAATTTAGAGAAGGTGCAATTGATTAATGA